>NZ_DAMALV010000042.1:0-19668 GCF_032069585.1 Moraxella sp. CTOTU48268 | reverse complement strand
ATGTGCCTACCATACCTTGTGATAAATGCGATGGGCAAATGGTGCTCAAAACTGGGCGTTTTGGTGCCTATTTTGCCTGTCAGCAGTGCGATAACACCCGTAAAGTGCTCAAAAATGGCGATGCAGCGCCGCCACGCATGACCGCAATCCCTATGCCAGAACTCAAGTCACAAAAATTTGATGACCATTATATCTTGCGTGAAGGGGCAGCAGGGTTATTCTTGGCAGCGTCAAAATTTCCTAAAGTGCGCGAGACGCGCCCACCAAAACTGTCAGAATTACGCGCGATAAAAGATCAGTTGGAAGATAAATTCCAGTATTTATTTACCGCGCCAGATACCGACAATGAGGGCAATCCAACAATTTTGCGTTGGAGCCGTAAAAATGCCGAGCAATATATCGGCTCAGAAAAAGACGGCAAAGCGACTAAGTTTGCATTGGTTTATCGAAAAGGCAAATGGATTGAAGAGTAATGGCAACCAACAAAAAACCCTAGCCTATGCTAGGGTTTTTTATGGATAAATAAAATCTTTATTTTAAATCAGTGCTGTCATCTTCAATTACAAAGCTAACAATCATCATCACGTTATAGCTAGTGATATTACCATCGCTAATGCGTACTTTTTGCTCTTTAATCCAAGCACCTTCCACGTTATTAACCGTTTTGTTGACTTGTGCAATGCCTTTTTTGATGGCATCTTCAAAACTTACCGTTGAGCTGCTGCTAATTTCGATATTTTTTGCCACTGACATAACGATATCCTTATTTTCTATTGTATTGTTTTCCTAATTAATTTTTAATCTAAAACTTATCAAGCTTAACTTAAGTTATCGCAAACTTGATGCTTATAACTTATCAAATATGCAAAAAAATACCAAAGTTAACTTGTAACTTTGGTATTAGTTTTGGCTATCACATCAACTAGAAGCGTAACCAATATTGCGCAATTTTAAATGATGTAAAAGTAGCTATGCAATCCATTAAATTAAGCAAAAATCATTTCAATATCTTTGTGATCAAAACGGTAAACATGCCCGCAGAAACCACAATCTAACGCCACCGCGCCTCCATGCTCATTAGCGATTTCTAATGCAGCTGGTTTGCCCAACTGAAAAATTGCCGATTCACTTTTCTGCTGTGAGCAGGTACAAGCAAAGGTCAACGGCATAGGCTCAGCCGTCACCACGTCTTCTTCATGATACAAGCGATATAAAATCTCATCAGCTGGCAAGGTGGTTAATTCTTCAGCTTTTAGCGTTTTGGTTAAGATTTTTAAGCGCGGGAACAAGTCATTATCCACCGTCTCATACTCTTCTTCTGTGGTACGTGGTAGCAACTGCAGCACGATACCGCCCGCTTGCTCACCATCACAAGCCAAGTTGATTAAGGTAGGAATCTGTACAGATTGCTGTTGATAGTGTGCCAAACAATCCGCTAAGTTATCCGCCACACGCTCAACGATACCTTGATAGCCTTCTGCTTGTGTGCCATATGTGGCATCAGGTTGGATATTAATAAATAACACCCCTTCACCGACTTTACCGAGTTTGGCAAAGGCATCATTCGCCGTTTGTGCGGATTGCCACGCGCCTGTCCACTCTGCAAGACCGCGAATATGACCTTGGTGGTCACACTCTGCCATCGCCCAAGTTAAGCTGTCCTGTTCAGGGTCAGTGGCTGCACCTGAATTTTGCAATTGAATGGATAGACGACCTTCGATTTTTAAGGTGCCAATCAGCAAGCTTGCCGCAACCAACATTTCCCCAAGTAGTTTTTGCAGGGCAATTGGGTAATCTTTTTGCTGCAATATCGTCCGCAGACTGTCATTGATGCGTACCACGTCACCGCGTACAGGGCTTTGCTCAAAATAAAAACGTTGGCGCATATCAAAATCGTGAAGTGCTAGAGTCGCTGTTGTCATAAATAACCTATCTTAAGTGAGTTTTAATCAATTTATTGAGCTATAAATGGGGATAAAATAGAAAATAGCAAAAAAATGGTAAAAAAATTGTCGATGATGAAAAAAATATTTTTTGTAAATCTATTGTCACAACACAGAAAAGTAAATTACTATAAACACACATTTTAAATCTTTTGAGTATCCTAAACTATTTTTTATCAGTCATTGTTCAAGGTTTTGCCAGATTTTAATGGGTGCAATGAGGGATGATGAAAGACAAGGAAGGATAAACATCAAGAGATGGGGGGAGTCTTTTTACTCGATTTGGCATTGACAGCCACACAGCGAAAAGATTAACTAAGAACGTATCATACGACAAGGATCATAGGATGATTTTAATCTCTAAAAAGCCAATCGCCTTAGCAACCGTTGCTATTATGGCATTAGGTCTTGCAGGTTGTAACAAAGCCAGCGACAACAAAGCGGCAGGGACTGAAGGTAGCCAACCAGCGGCAGCGGCTACTGGTGAAAAAACGCTCGATAAAATTAAAAAATCAGGGGAAATCGTACTGGGTTACCGTGATTCCTCAATTCCATTTTCTTATATCGCAGGTACGCCAAACCAACCTGTAGGTTATGCCCATGACCTACAATTAAAAATTGTTGACGCAGTCAAAAAACAATTGAATATGCCAGACCTTAAAGTGCGTTATAACCTAGTAACCTCACAAACTCGTATCCCATTGGTACAAAATGGTACGGTTGACTTAGAGTGTGGTTCAACCACCAACAATGAAGAACGCCAAAAACAAGTGGCTTTCTCAAACGGTTTCTTTGAGATTGGTACTCGCTTATTAACGGCTAAAGATTCAGGCATCAAAGATTTTGCGGATTTAAAAGGCAAAACCTTAGTGACTACCGCAGGTACCACCTCTGAGCGTTTTATCAAAAAACTCAACGATGACAAAAAAATGGGCATTAACATCGTTTCTGCCAAAGACCACGGCGAATCTTTCTTGATGTTAGAAAGCGGTCGTGCGGCAGCCTTTATGATGGATGACGTACTGCTCGCGGGTGAAAAAGCCAAAGCCAAAGATCCAAACAAATGGGTCATTGTTGGTACCCCACAATCGTATGAAATTTACGGCTGTATGATGCGTAAAGACGATAGTGAATTCAAAAAAGTAGTCGATGATGCGTTGGTTGCGACTTATTCATCAGGTGAAATCAACGACATCTACAAAAAATGGTTCATGTCACCGATTCCACCAAAAAACATCAATATGAACTTCCAAATGTCTGACAACTTAAAAGACTTGTTAGCAAACCCACATGATGGCGCGCAACCAAAAGACGTCGCTAATGCAGCCGCATCTGCTACCGTCAATGCAGTAGCAACGGGCGCTAGTAATGTGGCAACCGCTGTGGCATCTGCAAGCAATGCAATTGCAAGTGCAGCAAAACCCTAGTTTGATGAGTTGAGTTTGATGGGATAACAACAAACTAGGTTAGGAAGGTTACTATTTAACATAAAACTGACGTCATCACCTATCAATTGTGGTTACGTCAGTTTTAGTTTTTGGGTAAATCAATTTGCTAGACAGGATTTTGGGGGTGGCAATGAATTATAGTTGGAATTGGGGCGTGTTGCTGCAACCAACAGGCGTAGGCAATGAAGTCTACTGGCAGTGGCTATTGACAGGCTTTAAATGGCTGTTGGTCATTGGTGGGAGTGGCTGGCTGATTGCTTTAATTATCGGTACGATTTTAGGTATTATGCGTACTTTACCAAACAAAACTGCCAGAGCGATTGGTACGGCTTATGTGAGTTTTTTTCGTAACATTCCGCTATTAATACAGTTATTCTTCTGGTTTTATGTGGCACCTACTTGGCTGACACCTGCCTTACAAAAATGGTGGTTTCAAGAGTTAGACCCAAATACCTCGGCGGTGATTTCGGCAAGTATTGGTCTTGGGTTATTTACTGCGGCGCGTATCGTTGAGCAAGTGCGTACGGGCATTGAATCATTGCCAAAAGGGCAGACCAATGCTGCCTATGCGCTCGGGTTCACCTTACCCCAGACGTATCGCCATATCGTCTTGCCACAGGCATTTCGGGTGATTTTACCACCGATGAGCTCTGAGCTTACCAACTGTTTTAAGAATGCCTCGGTCGCTTCATTGGTCGGGGTTACTGAGCTGATTAGCCAAACCAAAACTATCAGTGAATATACCCAGAACAATATCGAAGTGTATACCTTTACCACGATTATTTATTTATTGTTTAATTTGGTGTTGATTTATTTTATGACTTGGCTTGAGAAAAAATTACGCATCAAAGGTCAAATCGATGGGGGTGGCGCATGAATATGATGGAATTACAAGCCGCAATGCCAGGGTTGATGGGTGGCTTATGGATCACCTTCAAAGTGTTGTTTTTAGCTATTATTGGCGGTTTGACGCTGGGTACGATTCTAGCCTTGATGCGGTTGTCGGGCATTCGAATTTTAGCCGTGCCTGCCAAGCTGTATGTCAACTTTTTCCGTTCAGTGCCGCTGCTGTTGGTATTGCTTTGGTTTTATTTTGCTGTACCGATGGTGTACAACTTGGTGACGGGCACGTATTTGACGTTGGATACCGCGTTTACTTCGTGCGTGGTGGCATTTATGGTGTTTGAAGCCGCATATTTTTCTGAGATTGTACGTGCGGGTATCCAGTCAATTGGCAAAGGACAGGTCAATGCTGCTAAAGCCTTGGGTATGACTTATGGTCAGACCATGCGCTTTATTATTTTGCCACAAGCGTTTCGCAAGATGTTTCCGCTACTTCTACAACAGTCGATTATTTTGTTCCAAGATACGACGTTGGTGTTTGCGATTGGCTTGGTGGATTTATTCCGAGCCTCATACGTGCGCGGTGACTTGATGGGGCTACTCACCCCCTATATCTTGCTGGCAGGGGCGTTTTATTTTGTGGTCAGTCTAACCGCATCGACCGCTGTCAACCACCTACGCAAACGCTTTCGCATGGCTTAATCAATATTGAATAAAGGAAAATAACATGTCAGTAGTTACTAAAATTGATGAAACCACCTGGCTCAACGAATTTGGCGGCTTGGTATCAAACAGTGGACACGCCAGTCCCGATATCATGATTAATGTCAACAAAATCAGTAAATGGTATGGCGACTTTCAAGTATTGACCGACTGTACCGCGCATGTGCACAAAGGCGATGTGACTGTTATCTGTGGTCCATCAGGTAGCGGTAAATCAACTTTAATCAAAACCGTCAATGGGCTTGAAGCCTTTCAACAAGGTGAAATCTTGATTGATGGCATGTCGGTCGGCGCCAAAGAAACCGACCTGCCAAAACTACGTAGCCGGGTAGGGATGGTATTTCAGCATTTTGAACTGTTTCCGCATTTATCCATCTTAGAAAATTTGACCTTGGCACAAATCAAAGTATTGGGTCGTAGTCAGTCTGAAGCGCAGAAAAAAGGCTTGGGTTATCTTGACCGCGTGGGCTTGTCAGCACATGCCAAAAAATACCCTGCCGAATTGTCAGGCGGTCAGCAGCAACGGGTAGCAATTGCGCGTGCGCTCAGTATGGACCCGATTGCAATGCTGTTTGATGAGCCAACTTCCGCACTTGACCCTGAGATGATTCAAGAGGTGCTTGAGGTGATGATTGAGCTTGCTAATGAGGGCATGACCATGATGTGTGTGACCCACGAAATGGGCTTTGCGCGCCAAGTCGCCAACCGTATTATCTTTATGGATCAAGGTCATATCGTTGAAAACTGTAGCCGTGAAGAATTCTTCGCCGGTGCGCGCAGCGAACGCGCGAAAGATTTCTTGTCAAAAATCTTAAATCACTAAACATAAGATAAAGTTTATTTCATTAAAAAACGGCAGTCATTGCCGTTTTTTATTATAAAATTTTAGCACAGCTTAGTTACTGATGAGCGATTCAAATTGCTTGAGTTCCTCTTCCATATAGGTGAGTAATCGTTGGCTATGGGGCAATATTTGGCTACAGGTGACGATACAAAACTCGATTTTATCCACGTAAGTACACAAGGTGATATTCATCGCTTGGTCATTGAGCACAATCGAAGCAGGATACAGCGCCTGCAGTTTTGCCCCTTGCCAATACAATGGCTGATGGGAGCCTGGTACATTTGAGATAATCAAGTTAAAACCGCGATAATCGGGAAACAGACCCGTAAGTACCTGCAACCCTGAACGGCTATAAGCAACCCCACTATAAATAATCGACGAGGCTTGCTTCATCCGTGAAAAGCGCTTTTTACTATTTTTGGTGCTGCCATTAATCGTCTTTAACCGTGCAACAGGGTCGGCAAGGTGGGTGGCAAGATTGGCTAAAATAAAGGTAATTTGATTGCCAACGTGTTGGCTTGCGCTATCGTTGTCATCGCGTAGGGATAAGGGCACAAAAGCAATCAAGGGTTTTTTGGGTAAGCCATTGATATCGAGCAAATAACGGCGTAACGCGCCCGAACAAATCGCCAAAATCACATCATTGACGGTCACAGCGTAATGTTTGGCGATGGTTTGAAAACGAATAAGCTCATAAGATTGGGCAGAGATACGCCGTGAGCTTGATACCGGTTGGTTGAGGGGGCTATCTGGCGCTTGGGTGGTGGTAATGTAGTCTTTGTGAAATCGCTCCACCACATTTTTACCTAAGGCTTTGATGGCAGGTGGGATAGCGAGCGCTTGCTCTTTGACGACACGCAGAAGGGATTTATCTTCTGGTATCAAAGCATCGAGTTGGTGACGATGACGGGTCATTAGCGACCAAATTGGCAAGCTAATCCGCTCGGTTGGCGATTCTGATAGCGATTTTTTGACCAAACGAATCGCCGCTATCCCATCGACCATAGAATGATGAATCTTAAAATACAACGCAAAACGATTGCCTTCAATCCCCTCGATGATGTGACATTCCCACATCGGTTTGGCACGGTTGAGTAATTTGCTGTGCTCTTGGGACACATAAGTCAATAGCTCACGGATGCGTGCCGGTTTTGGCAGTGCGATATGGCGAAAATGATGGTCGACTTCAAAGTTTTCATCGGTTTTCCACCATGCTAAATGATATAACACTTGGTTAAACGGAAAACTCGGCGGCGTCTTTTGCGTGACCATCTGCTGCACCAAATCACTGACAAAGGTATCGCTTGCGCCATCGGGAATCTCAAACAAGAACAGCCCACCAATGTGCATCGGCTGATTGCGATTTTCAAGTAAGATAAATAACTGGTCAATGGCGGTGAGCAGACGCATGCGATGTCCTTAACTATGAAATAATAAATTAGCGGAAAAAATAGCCAGTCTGTGGCGAGCTAGCTTGTGCCATATAACGCGCTGGCATACGACCCGCCAAGAAAGCCTCACGTCCAGCCATCACCGCATGTTTCATGGCAGACGCCATCAACACAGGGTTTTGCGCATGGGCAATCGCGGTGTTCATCAGCACACCATCACAGCCTAATTCTAAGGCAATGGCGGCATCACTGGCCGTACCCACACCTGCATCCACCAAGACCGGCACTTGGGTCTGCTCAATGATTAGACTTAAAGTATGGCGGTTGAGCAATCCCAAACCTGAGCCAATCAAACTGCCCAATGGCATAATCGCCACACAGCCCATACTCTCGAGTTCTTTGGCAACAATCGGGTCATCTGAGGTGTACACCATCACATCAAAGCCATCATCAATCAAGGTCTTAGCCGCTTTCACGGTTTCGATGACGTTGGGATACAAGTTTTTTTCATCGCCCAATACTTCAAGTTTGACAAGGTTGTGCCCATCCAACAATTCACGCGCCAACTGACAGGTACGAACGGCGCTAGCCGCGTCAAAACAGCCAGCGGTGTTGGGTAGAATAGTGTATTTTTCTGGAGAAATCACATCGAGTAGATTGGGTTCATCTTTCTTCTGCCCGATATTTACGCGGCGAATGGCGACAGTGACGATTTGCGCGCCGCTGGCAGCGATGGCTTCGCCTGTTTGAGCCAAATCTGTATATTTGCCAGTACCGACGAGCAAACGAGAGTTAAACGTGCGCGAGCCAATGTGTAGGAGGTCGTTTGCGGCGGTCAGCGTATTTTGGATTGAAGAATTTTGGGTTTCAGGATTTTGAGTTGAAGTGGTTTGGGTCATTGTCATCCCTTTTTAGATTTTGATTGTCATGGTTATCAATCAGTAAAAAATGCTTTAGTATAACAAAATATAGCTTGTCTCAGGGTCTTTTTGTGCGCCTTGGTAGGATTTGTCCTGTTGATAAGCTACAATGGAACGCATCTTTTCTTGGCTTATTTCATTTGATAATCCCTATGCTAAATCCGATTGCCTTGCCCTATAGTTTTGCCAAACGTCATCAACTGCTGTTGCAATACTCGCAAGATTTGACTGACCCGCCGACGTTGTTAATGACCGCTGATACCCCTATGGAAGCCATCAACGAAGCCAACCGTTTTGCCAGTCAAGCAGGGGTGCCGCTGCCATTGAATTTTGCCATGGCGCAAAGTGACGATTTTGAAAAGCAGTTAGCCGCTGTCTATGCAGGTAACACAGGGGAATCTCAGCATATTGCCGCTGGGCTTGAAGACCATCCCGATTTGATGAGTCTCGCTGACAGTGTCCCTGAGACGGAAGACTTGATGGACCAAGAAGATGACGCGCCCATCATTCGGCTAATCAATGCGCTGCTGTCTGAAGCCATCCGCCTAAACGCCTCAGATATCCATATCGAAACCTTTGAAAAACGGCTATCGGTGCGCTTTCGGGTGGATGGGGTGCTTAAAGAAATCGTCAGTCCAAAACGGGAACTATCACCGCTACTGGTGTCCCGTATCAAGGTGATGGCAAAACTGGATATCGCTGAAAAACGGGTACCGCAGGATGGACGCATCTCATTACGTCTGGCTGGGCGAGAAGTGGATGTGCGGGTATCGACCTTGCCATCAAATTTTGGTGAGCGTGTGGTGATGCGGCTTTTGGATAAACAAGCGGGTCGGTTAAATATGACCTATTTGGGGTTGTCAGACAATGATTATAGCGAGCTTAAACGCTTAATTCATCGCCCGCATGGCATTATTCTTGTCACAGGTCCGACAGGTTCGGGCAAAACCACGACGCTGTACGCGGCGTTGACGGATTTGAACGATAACACCCGTAATATTTTGACCGCTGAAGACCCGATTGAGTTTCAGCTAGATGGTATTGGGCAAACCCAAGTCAATAATAAAGTGGATATGACCTTTGCCCGTAGTTTGCGAGCCATGCTACGCCAAGACCCTGACGTGGTCATGGTGGGGGAGATTCGCGATTTAGAGACCGCAGAAATTGCGGTGCAAGCGTCACTCACAGGTCACTTGGTACTCTCAACCCTGCATACCAATACGGCGATTGGTGCGGTGACGCGGCTACAAGATATGGGAGTTGAGCCGTTTTTGCTGTCATCGAGCCTCATTGGCGTGGTGGCACAGCGACTAGTGCGTACTTTGTGTCCGCATTGCCATACATGGGCACTTGCCGATGCCTATCAAACGCAGATTTTTACTGAAATAGGCGAAGTTAGGGAGATTAAACTGCCAAAACCTGTGGGCTGCGAAAAGTGCAATCAATCGGGATTTCGGGGACGTACTGCGATTTATGAAGTGGTGCCTGTCGATGACAAACTGCGACAACTGATTCATAGCCAAACGGCGGAGTTTGAGTTAGAAGCCTATGCGCGCAGCAAAACACAATCCATTCGTGCCGATGGACTCAAAAAAGTATTGGCAGGGAAAACTACACTGGAAGAAGTGTTACGTGTCACTAAAGAAAAAGAAATTTAAGGAAAGATTATGACGAGTGCTTCTGCGAGATTTCGCAATATTTTTGGACAAATGAATCATCTAAAAGAAGAGATTAGTTGGACAAAAGGCTTATCAAATCTTGCAGATTTTTTGGTATGGAATCCGCAAAGTGTTTTAGGCGTATCCAAAAAACAATATGTGCGACAAATCATTGAGTGGTCGCTTGACCCAGCTATACAAGATAAAACTTTTGAGCAGATTGAAAAAATAGTTAATGCAAAACTGGCTTTGCAAATGGATATGGCGGAGCAAGCCGAAACTTACGCCTTAAAAAATAAGGGCATTTGTAATGCTAGAGAAGCAGTTAGACGTTTAGTTTATTTCTCAGAAGACTATCTCAACAAAGAATTCGACATATTCCTAAGTTTGGCGAGTGATAACTATATGGATAGCTTATATAGCCAGTTTACCCAGTTTAATAAAGGCGGTGCGTGGTCTACTCATGGTAATAGCAATTTGTTCACGTTTAGCACAGAATTATTTGAAATGGGAATGGATAACCTTGCTTATAATCATACACAGAAAGTCTTAATAGCCAATGAATTAAAGCTCAATGGCGGTAAAAATAAAGACCAAATTCTAAAATACGCATTTATGCTTAAATCTTTGATTGCTAAAGGATTTGTTGATGAAGATACCAGGCTGGTTTTGATTTTTATTTCTGGCAAACATGAAAAATATGAAAAAACCATGCTAATTGATGAGGAAATTAATTTTTGCCAAAAAAATGAAAGAAAGTTTCATCAGCTCTTAAGAGAGGACGTGATCGATATAGCAAGAGAAATGGAAATTTATAATATGTCGTGGCGGGATATTATGGAATTCAATAAACAATATATGAATGACAATAAACTATGCCAAGTCGAGCAAAAACTCTTAAAAGGGTTTAATGAGTCATTAAGCAAAAAATCTTTTATCCATCTTGGCTTAAATAAACTTGAATAAAAAAGACGAGCCATAAACTCGTCTTTTCCTTTAGCAGAAATTGATTGGTAATAAATTAACTCAACACTTCAACCAACTCACCTTCCACCAAATGCGGACTCATGGCACGCGTGACTTTCACCATCACCAGTTTACCAATCAAAGCATCATCGCCTTTGAATAGTACCGTTCGCGTATTATCTGCCGTTCCCATCAAAAATTCAGGATTGCGGTCACCATGTTGCTCCACCAACACACGCACGGTTTGACCTACCATGCCTTGGGTTTTTTCCCAAGTTGAGTCAATAATCACTTGCTGAAACGCCGCCAAACGGGCTTTTTTGGTTGCCATATCGACATTGTCGGGCAAATCTGACGCAGGCGTACCAGGACGCTTGGAGTAAATAAAGCTATATGAATGGTCAAAATCCAAATCTTTGGCAAGATTGAGCGTATCTTGGAAATCTTTGTCGGTTTCATTGGGAAAACCGATAATAAAATCGCTTGATAAATACATATCAGGGCGCACCGCGCGCAGTTTGCGGATTTGCTCAATGTAGATATCAATGGTGTGGTTACGTTTCATGGCGGCTAGGATAGTGTTGGAGCCACTTTGCACAGGTAGGTGCAGGTGGGATACCAGTTTTGGTATTTTGGCATACGCTTCAATGATATCATCGCTAAATTCCAGTGGATGGCTGGTGGTATAGCGAATACGCTCAATGCCGTCAACGTGCGCCACATAATGCAATAACTCACTAAAACGGCAAATCGTGCCATCGTGTTTTTCACCGCGATAGCCATTGACGTTTTGCCCCAATAGTGTTACTTCACGTACCCCTTGGCTAGCAAGGCTGTCAATCTCAGCCAGTACGTCATCGAGTGGACGCGAGATTTCTTCCCCGCGGGTGTAAGGCACCACGCAAAATGAGCAGTATTTTGAGCAGCCTTCCATGATGGATACAAACGCCTTAAACCCTTCCACTTTGGGCTCGGGTAAAAAGTCAAATTTTTCAATGCTAGGGAAAGACACATCGACGACGCCGATACGGTTTTTGGGTTTGACATCCAGCTGTTTGGTGGATTGGTCATAAAGTTCTGGCAGGCGATGTAGGGTTTGCGGTCCAAACACCATATCGACATGCGGGGCACGGGCTTGGATTTTATCGCCTTCTTGTGACGCCACGCAGCCACCCACACCAATGACCAAATTCGGGTTTTTCTCTTTAAGCTTTTTCCAGCGTCCAAGTTCAGAAAATACTTTTTCTTGCGCTTTTTCTCGAATCGAGCAGGTATTCATCAGCAGTACATCGGCTTCTTCAGGATTGTCCGTCAGCACCATGCCATGGGAGTCGCCTAGCACATCTGCCATCTTTTCAGAGTCATACACATTCATCTGACAGCCTTGGGTCTCGATAAACACGCGTTTGACACGAGTATCCGCTGGTGGCATAGTGGGTTCAACACTCGCCACTAGCGTTGGCGTTACCAAATTTTGAGTTTTGGAAATCTGTGCTTTTGGGTCAAAAGTAGCAACTGTCATGACTACACCTAAATGTTTCGCCTAAAATAAACCCTTAATTATAACAGATTTTTTTGGCAAGATGCGGTAGTGATTATTTTGACAGCACTAAATAAATGACATCGGTGCTAAAATTGCCAGCCTCATCTATCTCAAAATATTGTCTAACAGGCGCGGCACAATTTTTTTGTAAGGCTCGAATCACTTGTATGCTGGTATCAGGGGTATGCATACGGGCGACCCAACTGTCAAAATTTAACGCCAGTTTTTGCATCTCGACAGTCGTCACGCTAAAGCCGGTGATTTCTGCAAAATACAACCACTCGGCAAGACTATAATCTTTGACATGACTGGGATCGCGGATGGTTTCAATGGTCTGTAAAAAATTATTGAGCACGGGGTTGCTATTGCCCAACACATCGACAATCACCACTTTGCCACCGTCAGCTAGGGCGCGATGCATCTCAAACAGTGCTTGTGGCACATTTTGCCAATGGTGCGCAGAATAGCGCGTGATAATGGCATCAAATTGGTGGTCGGCAAAGGGTAATTTTTCTGCCGTACCAATTTGTGTGGTGATATTGGTTAGGCCGCGTGTTTTGGCTTGGCTGGCGACAACTTCGGTCATCGTAGGGGTAATGTCATAAGCAATGACTGATGTGGCCACAGGTGCCACCTGATAACTGACGTGCCCACCGCCACAGCCCAAATCCAATATATGCGCAAGCTTGTGCGCCTCTATCAACTGCTTTATTTTGTCGAACTCAGCACCTTGTGCATGAACAGGGCTATTGAGGTAGTTATGGGATTTGTCTTGGTATTGTTGAATATTTAGGGCGTGTTGGGTATGGGTCATGGCTTATCGCATTTATTGGTGGCTAATAATAGGCTTATCATAAGCCAAATAATTGATAATTTATAGTTAATTAAATTTAAAATTAAAAAACTATTGGTTATATAAAACAAGCTGCAACATTTTTATACAATTAGTTGAGATTTGGGTAAATTTTTTTTAGTCGACAATCGTTATAATCGCTTCAGCAAGGTTAACCAATTTTTACATTACTTTTGTCATTTTTTGCCTATTTATTCTATTTATTTATCCTAGTTAAAGGTCTTACCAATTATTATGAAAAATCTCAAGCTTTCGATGATTTCATGCGGTGTGATTGCTGTTTTTGCAGAATCTGCTTGTGCAAGTAGCTATTCTGTAGGGACGCCTAGCACGGCGGATAGTTATTTTAACCAAGCCGAACGTGAAGCTAGCCGCGGCAACTTATCGCAAATGGGCAACTATCAGCAAATGATGGCGGGTGGCAGTCTAGCCATGTATCCAGAATATTGGCAGCTCAATAAAGACTTAGACGCTCAGCCTGCATCAGCGATTGTAAGTTTTGCCAACCGTTATCCACAAACTGCGATGGCAGAAAAATTGGCGGCGGATTATGCGGAAACCAAAGCGCGGATGGGTGATTATGATGCAGTTAGACAAGTGGCGAGCTATGTAACCAATCCTGATGCCAGTGAAGCTTGTGCCATTGCGTTAGGCTTCAATCACGGTGGCGATAGCATGCGCGCTTATACCGAAAAAGGTAATGTTTGGCTCAGCACGGATAAAAAACTGCCGCAGCTTTGCCAACAGTTGGCGACAGAGCTCAATGGCAATCGCATGGTTAGCAATGATGACCGTGAGCAGCGGCTGTATCGTATGCTACGCACGGGCAACAATGGTGATATCGTGCAGCTTGCCAGCCGATTGGGCGTGCAGTTGAACTACAATCAGCTCATGAGCGTCAGTAGCAGTCCCAATGCGTTTTTCTCACAACTCGGAAGTATGCCAGCAACCGCCAGCAATCGATATTTATATTTATATGGCTTAGGGCAACTTGCCAAAAAATCTGTCAGTGAAGCGGCGATGCAGCTCAACTATGATGTGGGGCGAAACCCGCAGTTTTTTGATGCCAAAACTCGTCAATATGCCTACCGTACCTTGGGTGTGGCAAGGATGGGCGTCAATACCGATCAAGGGTTTAGTAGTGACGCGGTTGATTGGATGCAAAAAAGTCTGGGCGTACCATTTAACAATGAAGAAGCCGAAAATTATGCCCAAGCAGCGATACGCTATAGCCGATGGTCAGATTTGGCACAAGCCATTGGCGCAATGGACTATAAAAATCAGCAGCAACCGATATGGCAATATTGGCTTGCCAAAGCCTACAAATTGGGCGGCACAAACCAGCAGCGTCAACAAGCTAATCAGCTATTTAATCAATTGGCGCAAACCAATGACTATTATGGACTGCTCGCCAAAGACCAACTGGGGCAGCGTTTTGACCGATTGCCGACCACGCCACCGGTGAACAATAGTGATTACTCACGCCTCGCAAGCGATAGTTTCTTTAATCGCGCATTTACCCTCTATAAACTTGCCGCCAATCCTGCCTATACTAACCGTGAATGGAACTGGGCGGTAAAAAAAGCACGTGACCGTGGTGATGAGACGATGATTTTGGCAGCTGCGCAAACCGCATCGGACATGGGATGGTATGACCGTGCTATCTATGCGTTGGAGTCTACCAAAACGATTCCAAATTCGGCACTGGCATTCCCAATGCCCCATCAGTCTAGTGTCGTGCAATACAGCCGCCAAGCGGGAATCGATCCTGCGTGGGCGTATGGCATTATGCGTCAAGAAAGCCGTTTTAATATCGGCGCGCGTTCGGGTGTTGGGGCAGGGGGGTTGATGCAAATCATGCCAGACACCGCGCGCTATATCGCACGTAAATTGGGCGAACCGTATGAGCCATCTCGCGTCGCAGGGGGCGATACTAATATTCGCTACGGTACGTATTATATGGGCGATATTTTAAATAAATTGGGCGGTCAGCCTGTATTAGCCACCGCGGGCTACAATGCAGGGCCAGGTAAGGCCAAAACTTGGCAACCTGAGAATGGTAGCCTAGCGGCCGATCAGTATGTTGAGACCATTCCTTATGCAGAAACGCGCAATTATGTCAAAGCCGTGATGGAAAATGCGACCAATTATGATGTGCTCCTTGGCGGCAGCAACCAACCGATTAGTCAGCGTATGGGTACCATTGCTGCTAAATATTAAATTAATCTGAATTAAATAAACCTGCTAAATCCGCTAAAAAACAACAGCTAATTGATGGATAATAGTCAATAAATTACTGTTGTTTTTTAGTATATACAGGGTTTACAAATTCTGACCTAATCAGTATGATTTCAAAAAATTGACATGACTCATTAAGGTTAGTTGCAATGGGAAAAAATTAAGTTTTTTCAAGCAAAAAATTGATAGGTCAACAATCCCTGCTGTCACTTCTATTTTAAAAGCTCACTGTAAACGTTAAAACAACCTGCTTGTTTTTAATCACCAACTATTTGGTTTAATTGTTATGCTGTCATCTTGTCTAAAAACGTTACTCGATTTTACCAACTTGCACGCGGCATCACACGCCGTCAAATGGGCATCGTTACAGTTTCCATTACAGTTTAAAGATGATAAGGCGGCGGCAAATTTAGCTAGTTTAGTTAACAGCTCAAGTCATCAAAAAAGGGCAAAGTTTAGCGGTTACTTGTCACTCAGCTGCTTGGCGGTGATGGGTACTATAGCAACCCCAGCTGCCCATGCCGACAGTGTTTTAGGGGTGGAATTATCCCCTGCTGTCTGCAAGCTCAACCCATACATGGGTAATCTTCGCCAATGTATCGAAGGCAACCCGATGACGGTGAATTTTTATCGGGTGGCGAACCAGTCTTGTAGTAATAGCCGCTATAGCATGTCGCCACTGCAAGAAAAGATCACCTCAAAAGTCATTCCAGATGGTAATATTCGCAAAAATATCTGGCAGCAGTATGGCCGCTGTAGTGGTCTAAGTACCCCTAATTATTTTCGTACCATTAACTCGCTTGCCAGTCAATTAAAACTCCCAAAAGAACTCAGTAGCGGACGCAGTTATCGATTCGCGTCCAGTGGTTTTAGCCGCCAATTGTTATCTTTAAACCCCGGCATGAAGCCAAACTCGTTTAATTTTTTCTGTCAAAAAAATAGTGCAGGTCAATCTGTATTGACCTATATCAACGTGTGCTATGACAACAATGGACGTTTTGCCCAATGTGCCACCCGCTCTTATACCTGCCCCAATCAGTTTTTGATTGATGGTAATTATTGAGGGATGGCGGTATCAGTTTTTGCCTAGTTTTCAGTATTTTCTATCTTGGTGTTTGACGGTCTTGAACCCATAATTGTCAAACTCACCCGACAATTGATCCCATAAATTTATGGTCTTTGATGGTGACAAGTGATAAACTAGGCAAGCTTTTTTAGACAACTTTTTCTGCTTTTTTCACTGCCTTGCTTTTGCAAAGGATCTTGTACTTATCATAATAGGAGCTTTCAATGAAACAGCCTGTTCGTGTTGCGGTGACTGGTGCTGCTGGTCAAATCAGTTATTCATTATTATTTCGTATCGCATCGGGTGATATGTTAGGTAAAGACCAACCTGTCATTTTACAATTATTAGAAATCACGCCAGCCTTAGAAGCTTTAAAAGGTGTGGTAATGGAACTTGAAGATTGTGCATTCCCATTGCTAGCGGGCGTCGTACAAACTGACGACGCTAATGTTGCGTTCAAAGATGCGGACTATGCCCTACTGGTAGGTGCCCGTCCTCGTGGTCCTGGCATGGAGCGTAAAGATTTGCTCGAAGCCAACGCCGCCATCTTCTCTGCACAAGGTAAAGCGTTAAATGACAACGCTAGCCGTAATGTCAAAGTATTGGTTGTGGGTAACCCCGCTAACACCAATGCCTTAATCGCACAGCGCAATGCCCCAGACCTTGACCCACGTAACTTTACAGCGATGACACGTCTTGACCACAACCGTGGTATGGCGCAACTGGCTGAAGAAACTGAAACCACCGTGAATGACATCAAAAAAATGATCATTTGGGGTAACCACTCTTCAACCCAGTACCCAGATTTGACTTTCACTACGGTAAAAGGTCAACCTGCCCTAGAACAAGTACAACGTGATTGGTACGAAGGTACTTATATCCCTAACGTACAACAACGTGGTGCTGCCATCATTAAAGCGCGTGGTGCCTCATCAGCGGCATCTGCTGCAAACGCTGCGATTGCGCACATTCGTTCATGGGCACTAGGCACCGATGAGAATGATTGGGTATCTATGGGTGTTTACTCAAACGGTGAATACGGTATCCAAAAAGGTCTTATCTACTCATTCCCATGTACTTGCCAAAATGGCGATTGGAAAATTGTTGAAGGGCTAGACGTTTCATCGGCTTTCTCACAAGAAAAAATGAAAGCCACCGAAACTGAATTGGCTGAAGAGCGTGATGCAGTAAGCCACTTATTACCCAACTAATTAGGTTACAATCTTTTAACTTGATAAAAAACCAGTCTCATTAGGCTGGTTTTTTTACATGAAATAACCACACTATACAATCAAATCACATTTTTTTTACCCAATTTTGACTACAATGGTCTGACGGTATAAATAACCTGTGGCACTTTTTGATAATTTTTCAATAAAATAAGTGCTAAAAAATAATGACATTAAAATAAATATTGATACTTTTAAACGTTGATACTAAACATTGACACTTTTAAGAGTACTAGGAGAACCACAATGATGACAGATGGCGAAAGAAACATTAATATGTTGTTTGAGCAGATGGGTATGGATGGTGATGATGCTGCGGTTGAACAATTTATTCAAGAAAATCAATTGGCGCAATCAGTCCAGCTGAGCGATGCACCTTTTTGGAGCGACAACCAACGTAAATTTTTAAAAGACGAATACCGTGCAGATGCAGGTTGGATTGAAATCATCGATGAGCTCAACACCCGTCTACACAAAGATGCCATGGATGCGCAGAAACTGACCAAATAACTTATTTTAATACTGTTGAGGATATTATCTGAGTGTATTAAACAATAACTAAAAAACCCAATCGCTGATTGGGTTTTTTACATTGCTAAAAAAGAAAAATAGTTAAAACATATAGCAAAAACAAGTGCTCAAAATAATTACTGAGCCAATTTTTGTAAATGGGCAATACGGTCATCAAGCGAGGGGTGGCTAGCAAATAACTGGGCAAAACTAAAGCCCCCTTTACCTTCATTAATGGCAAAGGCTTTCATGCCTTGTGGCATATAGTCAGGATGCTGGCTGGCAGGTTTTAACGCTTCTAAGGCAGCAATCATATTGTATTTACCCGCCAAACGCGCACCTGCTTCATCCGCACGGTATTCACGGTAACGAGAGAACCACATGACCACTGCTTGCGCGGCAATACCAAACACAATATCTAATACCATACTGGTAATGTAATAGCCCATACCAGGTGAGTTGCTGTCATTTTTAAATACCGCCTGATCAACAAATAAACCCACGATGCGGGCAAAGAACATCACAAAGCTGTTAACTACCCCTTGAACAAGCGCTAAGGTCACCATATCACCATTGGCAACGTGACCAATTTCATGGGCAAGTACCGCTTCGACTTCTTCTTGGTTCATCGATTGTAGTAACCCAGTCGATACCGCAACCAAAGCTTTGTTTTTATTCCAACCTGTGGCAAAGGCATTGGGTGACGGATTATCAAAGATACCCACTTCTGGCATATCAATATTGACGTTTTGCGCCAAACGGCGCACTGTTTCGACCAGCCAAACTTCCAACTGGGTAGAAGGCTGTTCAATAACTTGCGTACCTGTAGAGCGTTTTGCCAACCATTTTGACATCAACAGCGATACAAAAGACCCTATCATACCGTAGATGAAACACATCACCAGCAGGCTAGTCGTGCCTGTGCCGCCCAAATTGAACCCTAGCATTGGCGCAATGATGTTCATGACGATACCAAACACCACCATTACCGCTAGGTTAGTTAAAAGAAATAAGCCAATTCGTAACATGACGGTTTCCTAAAGACAATCAAACGATAAAATATACTTATCAACAATAAGTTGACGATGATGATTAGTATAATAGCGTTTAATGCAACAAATTAAAGGGAAAAGTGGCATAAATTTGTAACATAAAAAAAGCCAGTATTACACTGGCTTTGGGCTTCTGGCTTATAGATATGGTTGTTAGCGGACAATCGTATAAGCATTTGATGAATTATAGCTAACATTTTGAAAGCCATTGCTGCTAGTGCTAGAGCGCAGGTTGGGATCATTGCGATATAGGTTGTTGTAGCGGCTTAACACACGTTGTACGTAGTCACGGGTTTCACGAAAGGGGGGAATACCGCCATACTTTATGACGTTGCCTTCACCCGCATTGTAGCTCGCTATCACATGCTGGATATTACCAAAACGGCTTTGTAAAAATTTCAAATATTTGGCTGCGCCCTCGATGTTTTCGGCAGGGTTCCA
>NZ_DAMALV010000041.1:0-20639 GCF_032069585.1 Moraxella sp. CTOTU48268 | reverse complement strand
TATCAAGTGCGATTTTGCAGTTTGTGCTTGTCTTGCTGTCTAGTCCAAAAAACAGCTTAAAAGTTGTAAACAGTGTGAGTCCAGTGCAGTTTGAGCTACCCGATGATAAAGGGGGTAAACCATGATGAATATTAGCGTGATTTTGTGTGCAATTGCTGGAATCTTTGGTCTATTCGCATTAATCAAATGGTTTTTTATTTTAAAGCCTGATGTCTACACAAATGCTGCCAATGTTACGCCGATTATTATCACGACAATTGCATGGCTGTCTGCTGCAGTGACGTTTTATCAAACATCGACTTTTGACAGTCCGATCGATATGCAACGCCTTTGGATGATAATTGGCTGGGCATGGCTAATTTATCAACTTAAAGTCAATCGCGATAATAATGTTCGCAAAGATAAGATTATAAAAACTTTGAGAGATATCAATAACCAACCAACCGCCAACTAGGCGTTTTTATTTTATAAGGATAAAGTATGAGCGATTTTAACAAAGCATTTGACCGCGTCATTGGACATGAAGGTGGTTATGTTAATCATCCAAGCGACCCAGGCGGTGAAACTAACTGGGGCGTCACTCGCAATACAGCCCGCGCTTACGGTTACAACGGCGATATGCGAGCAATGACACGTGAGCAAGCAAAACCCATTTACAAAACAGGTTTTTGGGATCGAGTACAAGGGGATAAGTTGCATGATGCAGTAGCATTTCAACTTTTTGATGCCTCTGTTAATCACGGCATTGGTAATGCTGTGCGTATGATGCAACGTGCATTGGGCGTTGCAGATGACGGCATCGTTGGCAATGTAACACTGTCAGCTTTACAAGCGATTAATCCCAGTGATTTTGTGCTTAAATTTAACGCCCAGCGTCTTAATTTTTATACGTCTTTATCTACTTTTGGCACGTTTGGCAAAGGTTGGGTACGACGAATCGCAGGTAATTTGAATTACGGTGCAATCGATAACTAAACCTGTCAAAATCCTGTCAAACAAAAAGGTCAATAACCTAAGCTATTGACCTTTAAGTATTTATATGGTGGAGATGGCGGGAGTTGAACCCGCGTCCGCCAGCACTACGCCCATGACTCTACATGTTTAGATTCTGTCTATGGCTTTAATGGTTGGCGAACCGACAGTCAGGATGCCAACCACGAGCCTCTTAAGTTTTGCTCAAATTGGCGAGACAACAATTTAAGCTATCCATCGTGCATTCGCTTCAAGGAGAGCAACCAGACCAATGGCAATCTGTGCCGTCCCAAGCAGCCCTTAGGCTGCTAGAGCGTAAGTTTCGTCGTTTGCGACTAGTTTAAAATGTATATTTTATTTACGAGTGGACATACTCACTCGACATGCATCATTGAGTTTCATTACCAGCGTCGAAGCCAGAACATCCCCAAATGAATTGTGAATTATATAAGGTTAGTGGCTTAAAATACAAGGCTAAATGTCATAATAGTTAGGTAAATTACTAAAAACACACATAGCAATTTAATATCATCCGAATTATTGTCATGCATTTGACGTATTGAGCTGATAAGCTAAAGTATTGAAGTAAGTAAAATTTTTTTGATATATTTTTAGTCAAAGAACAATAGACTGGGTAAATTGAATAAGCTACAGGTAATTAATGAATGGCAGGTAACAAAAAAAATTCGCCAAGCATCGTGCGGATGTCACAAAATCAGCTCAAACGCCAGCGTGAATGGGTGTATTTGGCACATTTTTTAGCCATGCTGCATTTACATCCTGCCAAGACCATCTCAGGTACGGATGATGGTAACGAGCCTGATTTTACCTGTATTTTTTATTGTGACAAAGGTGAATATGCAATTGGCATCGAATTGACCACCTTGCCAAGACTACGCGATGGACTCGGTAACGATAATTTAATGTTAAAACGTTGGTACTGGCAGTCGCTACTACAGGTGTCAACCAAATTTACACCAACGCGGTTTAATAGTAAAGGCGAGATAGTAGGTATCAAGGCTAATTGGGTAAATTGGCAAAAGATTGATAATCGTAATATTTCAAATATATCGCAGCAATTTATCGAGCCATCGAGTGATTTGCCACATCCTACGCTCAGTAGTAAATTACAAAACGGTATTGCCAAAACCATGCGTTGGTTACCCAGTGCATTTTTTACCGATATGGCAGATGAAAATGAAGATTTACCGATTGATTCTTACATCAATCAAAGTGATATTGATGCGGTGATGAGCAAAAAAGCCCATAAAGTCCAAGCGTACCACAAAAAAAGAGCGTTGGATGAAGTGTGGTTATTGATTCATACCAATGAACAGCAAGAAAAGGGCGTATTAACTTTTGACACGAGTGAAGTATTGCATCACGGTAGTGAGTTTGATCGAGTGTTTTTAACCTTATATCCCACCACGACACTGCTACAAATTGCTAAATAAAAAAGGCTAAATCTACCTTTAGCCTTTTTTTATGCTAAAAAATTTCATTTAATCATCGAGTTGTTCCATGACATCATCAGTAAAGTTGACGTTGGTATAGACTTCTTGTACATCGTCCAAATCTTCTAGCATATCAATCATTTTCATAATTTTTTTAGCATCTTCAACATCAGCGACATCCGCCATGGTTGAAGGGGACATGGTCACTTCTGCGTTGTCGGACTTTAAACCGGCTTTTTCTAAGGCATCCATCACCTCACCGAAGTTCTCTGGCTCAGTGACCACGGTGATACTATCATCGTTATTTTCAATATCGGTTGCACCGGCTTCAAGTGCGACTTCCATGATGGTGTCTTCTAGCGACACATCATCAAAGGTAATTTCACCGCGTTTGCTAAACATATAAGCCACTGAGCCTGATGTACCCAAATTGCCACCATTTTTGCTAAAAGCATGACGCACTTCGCCAACGGTACGGTTGAGGTTATCCGTCATGGTCTCGACAATCACCGCAACACCGCCCAAGCCATAGCCTTCATAGGTGATTTCTTGCATGTTGTCATTGTCACTGCCGCCTGCACCACGTTCAATCGCCCGTTTTACAGTATCTTTGGTCATATTAACTGAGTTGGCTTTTTCCACTGCCGCACGCAAACGCGGGTTACTTGCTGGGTCTGGGTCGCCTTGTTTGGCAGCAGAGACCAGCTCGCGAATGATTTTGGTAAAGATTTTACCTTTTGCCGCATCTTGTTTGGCTTTACGGTGTTTGATGTTTGCCCACTTGGAATGTCCAGCCATGAGTTTATCCTTTATCTAACGTAACTATCTTAACGTAACAATCTGATTTTCAAAATTTTGCGTGCGCTATTATAAACGAGCAACCCCGATTTTTGATAGGGGGTTGCACCTATGTCATCGCAGGAAATGTTATTGAAAGTTAAAATCAAACCTAAGGGCGAGGCGAGTCGTCAGGTCGTGGCAATGTCGGCAAATCAATATAGCGGTGTATCAACTCACTTAAATCAATTTTTACCTTTAAATTGACCAAGTTCCAGTACTGTCCAGAAATGGTTCGATCAAGCATCATGGTAAGTGGGGCAGGTTGAAAGCTTTGCCAGTATTTAAGCGACTCTTTTGCTTTGGCAATCGCTTGAAAATGGGTTTGGCTGGTGGCAAAGTCATAAGGCGCATGTTTGGATAAATCAAACAACTGGGTAAAACCATACGGGGTCAAACCAATCTGCAACCAATCGTCATAAAAGTCCGTGGGCAGTGGTTCATCATTGTCTTTTTTGATGCCAATGCTGACCAAATCTTGCTCAAGCGCTGTCACATCACCGCTTAAGCAATGGATGGCAAAGCGTTTGAATAACGCAACTTCGTCATGACTGTAAGATTTGATACCACCAAAGTCATAGGCAATGACTGAGCCATCAGGGCGAAACGCAAAGTTACCTGGATGGGGGTCACAATGCAGACGGTACAGTTTGAACAATTGACCGGCACTAAAATCAAATAAGCGAGTGGCGATTTTTTGCTTGATGTCATTGTCCCAAGTGGCAGCCACTTCGAGCTTTTCACCCAGTTCTTGTGATAGGGTTAAAATACGTTTGGTCGAATGGCTATGAAAAACTTTGGGAATAATTAGCCCATCATCCTCACTGTGAAAACTGCCAAAAATTGCCAAATTATAGGCTTCTTTGGTGTAGTCAAGCTCGTCATACAGGCTGTCACGGATTTCTGCAAAGATTTTATCTTGCAAGGTTTTATCCATATTGAGCACGCCAGTTATCTTAAGCGCCAAGCGAACGTGTTTTAAGTCACTATCGATGCTGGTATCAACGCCGGGGTATTGCACTTTGACTACGACCGGTTCACCGGTTGGCAACACGGCCTTATGGACTTGACCGATAGAGGCTGCCGCAAACGGTGATTGCTCAAACTGGGCAAACAACGCCTCAATCGGTTGCCCCAATTCTTTTTCAACCTGCTGTTTGATGACGGCAAACGGCATGGGCGGTGCGTCTTTTTGTAATTTCTCCAGCGCTTTTGAGACTTCAGGCGGGAACACATCTTTATACTGCGAGGCAATTTGACCGACTTTCATCACCGCGCCTTTCATTTCGCCTAAGGTGTCGGCGATTTGCAGCCCTACGGTTTGCAGCATTTCGCTACGGGCTGTGAGTTTATCTTCTTCAGAGCCTGCAAAAGACTTAATAGAATTTTTGGCTGCTTTCCCTGCGATACTGGCAGTCATACCGGCAAGTTTTAAAAAACGTTTTTTTGATGACATAGTAGTTGTCTTATAGCAGAATTTTTTAATTAATTTATCAGTGAAACTATCAGGTAAATTATCAAGTTTTAAGTATTGAGATTAGCAGAAAATGGCTATTTTTGCTATGTACCGTGCTGAAATTTAGCGAATTTTGTGCATAGCTTGGCATAAAAAACTTGGCACAAAAAAAGGCGCCACAATGACACCTTTTTTATCCAAACCGTTAAAAATTATTGTAAAAATAAGCGATAACCTAAGTTATCGGTGAGGTTTTCGCACTCATAGCCAATGTCTTGCAGCTTGGCAAGTAATTGCTCGGCGGTTTGCTCACCCATTTGAATGCCTGCTAAGATACGCCCTTCAGCCGCCCCATGATTGCGATAGTGGAATAAAGAAATGTTAAACTGTGAGCCCAATTTTTCAAGGAAGTTGAGCAGCGCGCCAGGACGCTCGGGAAATTCGATGCGAAATAATTGCTCATCTTTTAATCCCGCGTGCCCACCGATTAAATAGCGAATATGGGTCTTGGCGACTTCATCATCGGTCAAATCAATCGCGGCATCATCGGCTTCATTGAGTAACTGGTGGATTGCTTTGCGCTCTTTTTCCCCTTCTTTGAGGGCGATACCGACAAAAATATTGGCAGCGTGATGGGCGTAGTTGGGGTTAGTGTTGATGCGGTAGTTAAATTCGGTGATGTTGCGGCCTTTGAGTGAGCGGCAAAAATCCAAGAAGGCGCCGGTGCGCTCAGGAATGGTCACCCCAAAAATCGCTTCTTTTTTCTCACCAATTTCGGTACGTTCAGCGATATAGCGTAACCGGTCAAAATTCATGTTGGCACCACATAAAATCGCTACGCAGTTTTTGCCCTGTAGGTTATGATCTTCGATGTATTTTTTCATACCCGCGACAGCAAGCGCGCCTGCAGGCTCGACGATGGTGCGGGTTTCATCATACACGTCTTTAATCGCCGCACACACTTCATCATTGCTACAAGTGACCACATCAGGCTCGACCACGGGACCTGAGTTATCGCTTTTTGGCATACGGCAGACGTCAAACGGTATTTCACCTAGCTGCGCCACTGCCACCCCATCGACAAACAACCCCACTTGGGGTAAGCGCTTGCGTTCATTGGTGGCTAAGGCAATTTTGAGACAGGCTGCTTCTTCTGGCTCGACCGCCACGACTTTGACATGCGGTGCAACTTCCCCCAAAAACGCCGCCACACCTGAAATTAAGCCACCGCCACCAACGGCAACAAACACATATTCCATTTTACGCCATTGTTGCACTAACTCCATGGCAATGGTACCTTGACCTGCGATGACCAGTCTATCGTCATACGGCGGGATAAAGGTCAAGCCATCGGTTTGGGCGCGTTCAATGGCATAGCGGTTAGATTCATCAAAACTATCGCCATATAGCACCACATTACCGCCCAAGGACTTGACGGCACTGACTTTGATATCGGGGGTGGTGGTCGGCATCACGATAATGTTATTGAGTCCCAAGCGGCTAGCCGAGAAGGCGACACCTTGCGCGTGGTTGCCGGCAGAGGCACAAATCACGCCTTTGGCTTTGTCTGCTTCGCTTAACTGGCTAATTCGATTGTAGGCACCCCGCAGCTTAAAAGAAAACACTGGCTGAAAATCTTCACGTTTAAAACGAATATCGTTGTTAAACCGTTCACTGAGTTTTTTGGCGGGTTCAAGCGGCGTTTGAATAGCAGCATCATACACGGTCGCTTGAAGGATAAGGCGTACCCAATCTGATAACATAATAATGACCTAAGTTTGAAAAATACATTTGAAGATTTATTTTTACCCTCTGTGTGCTTTCATAACCAAAACACAGCAAATCGTTAGAGAAGTAAAAAATAAGTGATTAGATTAGGACTTTAGGGTTTAGCTTGCAAGTGCTTTTACGGTAAAATAAGTTGGGTAATTGATAGCATTAAGTTTTCTATCTATTTTTTTGATAAATTCCTAACAAGGCTGGGTCTATGAGTACGATGAATGCAAGCACGCAACAACAACAAAAACAAGCCGTGGCAGCAGACGCGTTAAAATATATCGAATCAGGCATGATTTTGGGCGTAGGGACGGGCAGTACCGTCAACTGCCTCATTGAATTATTGCCAAAAGTTAACCTAAAGGGCGCTGTGGCAAGCTCAAAGGTCACCGAAGATAAGCTCAAAGCGCTCGGTATTGAGGTGATGGATTTAAACTTCACGGGTGAGTTAGACTTATATATTGATGGTGCCGATGAAGTGAACGAGCACTTACAGCTAGTCAAAGGCGGTGGTGGCGCTTTAACCCGTGAAAAAATTGTTGCCGCTGCTTCTAAGCAGTTTATTTGCATGGTTGATGAAAGTAAATGGGTGCAGCAATTAGGCGTTGGCTTTCCACTACCGATTGAAGTGTTGCCGCAAGCGCGCTCATATGTAGCGCGTGAGTTAGTGCAGCTTGGCGGTGAGCCGGTCTACCGTGAAGGGTTTGTCACCGATTATGGCAATTTAATTTTGGATGTTTATGGCTTAGATATCGGCTTGGACATTGAGAAGGTAGCAGCGTTTGAAGCAAAGTTAAACAATATCGTTGGGGTGGTGTGTAATGGGTTATTTACTGCACAGCACGCTGATATCTTGCTGATGGCAACGGCAGCGGGCGTGAAAAAATTGATAGCCAAGTAAGTTAGCATTAAGTTAACGGTTGTTAGTAATGTCGTCATACAACAAAAAAGACCAAGTCACGATGACTGGTCTTTTTTAGTTTATAACCGATTTAGTTCATAACCGATTTAGTTTGTAATCGCTAATGGCAAGCTCATTAGTGCATGTATTGACCGCCGTTTACGTTGATGGTCTCACCTGTGATATAAGCGGCGCCATCGCTGACCAAATACATCACGGCAGCAGCAATCTCTTCAGGTCGGGCGATACGACCCATTGGAATGCCTGCTCTGATGCTTTCCATCACTTTTTCAGGCACCGCCATCACCATTTTAGTACCCGTATAACCCGGTGCAACCACGTTAACGGTCACCCCAGATTTAGCGCCTTCTTGTGCCAATGCTTTACTAAAGCCGATGATACCCGCCTTGGTGGCTGAGTAGTTGGTTTGCCCAAACTGACCTTTTAAGCCATTAATTGAGCTGATACTCACAATACGCCCAGATTTTTGCTCAAGCATTTTGTTAAAAACGGGTTGGGTGACCGTGAATAGTGATTTTAAGTTGGTATCAATCACCTCTGACCATTGCTCATAAGTCATTTTTTTGAAAGTCGTATCACGGGTGATACCTGCGTTATTTACTAACACATCAATGTGACCTGCTTTTTCAATTGCATCAAGAATGGCTTTGGTGGCGGCTTCATGGTCGGTAAGATTGGTTTCAACAAAGGTGAAATCGCTGCCATTCATGCCTTCTTCTTTTAACCAAGCTTCGCCGCGGTTGACCGTGCTATCCGCTTTGTGGGTGTAGGTTGCAATGATGTGATAGCCAGCTTGGATTAGCGCATGACAAATAGCAGTGCCAATACCACCTAGCGCACCTGTTACGAGGGCAATTTTTTTATTTGCAGTTGGGTTGTCCGTTGTCATCACAGTACGCTCCTTGTTTGTTGTGATTGTTGGTTGTAATAAAAAATTCAATGATTAGGATAGCTTATAAGATAAATATGTTGGTTTTTTTACAATTAAACATACGCCTAAAAAATCAGTCACACGCGATTGATATCAGGGTCAAAAAAAAATATAAACCGAATATTCACATAAATTTATTGACTTTTAATTCCTTGTTTTTTTCATCATATATGAAGATTTGATAACTACCAATATTTTTTACGTTTTTATTTTTATTACAAACATTTTGCTACGCACAAACGAGTATTTATAGGTTTATGTGCTAAAAAAATTTGCAACAATAGCGGTTTGTGCTAGGCTATAAGGATAAGTTTAAGCAATGTAAGGTTGAGCAAAATACCCTGTATCAACTGCACTTAATCAAGCCTAATTGCTAAATTTCTTGCTTAATTGTACAAACTTGGCTTAATTGTATAAACTTCATTGGACAAGATTGATTGTATCGATGCGCAAGCGTGAATGCTTAGTTCTTTTATATACCACGATGAGGTGGGTCTGTTTATTTAGTCTGTTTATTTATTTGCCACACGGAAATTAGAATGCCGCAACTCTTACCGACGATAGAACAAATCGCTGTATTACAGCAAGCTAGTAATTTTGGCTATCAGTATTGGCAGACTAAAACAAACGTTGCACAAAGCTTTTTAAAAAGCTATCCGCTTACCCAAACGCTCGATGTCCAACATATCAAAGATTTAATACGCGATTATACGCTGGATGAAGATTACCAATTGGCGGATGAAGCAAGCGTGATGCGGGGGCTGCGTCATCTACGCAATTTGTTGATGGTGCGCTGGATTTGGCAAGATGCATTAAATCTAATTAGCCTAGAGCAGCTGACATGGGAGCTATCAAAATTTGCCGATTATTGTCTCATCTTTGCCAAAGACTATGTGTATCAAGATTTAATTAGTCGCTATGGCGAGCCGTATTTTTTTGATGAAAAAAATAAACCACATAAAGATGATTTAGCCATCATCGCCATGGGTAAAATGGGGGCAGAAGAGCTCAACTTATCCAGCGATATCGATTTGATCTTTGTCCATCAGGGGCAGGGTGAGACGGTGGTTGACCCGTTAAAACAACCAGGGTTAAAAGCTGCTAAATCCATCGACAACAAGAAATTTTTTACCAAATGGGGTCAAGGAGTCATCAATCTGCTTGATAAAAACACCCAAGATGGTTTTGTATTTCGCATTGATATGCGCCTTCGTCCTTGGGGCGATGGCAGTGATTTGGCAATTCATTTATCGGCATTGGAAAAATATTTTGCCCAACATGGACGGGCGTGGGAGCGATTTGCTTGGCTAAAAGCCAGAATCGTCAACCCTGTCGCCTTTAGCGATAGCTTAGAAGCCCTTATCAAGCCGTTTGTATTTCGTTATTATGTAGATTATAGTGCCTTTGCCGCACTACGTGAGATGAAATCGCTGATTCAAAACCAAGTCGAACAACGTCAAGATACCGACAATGTCAAGCTTGGGGCGGGTGGTATCCGTGATATTGAGTTTATCGTGCAGTCATTTCAGTTGATTTATGGCGGGCGTGTCAGTGATATCAAAGTAAAAAACTGCCTACAAGCGATGAGCCAATTAGAAAAACATGGCTTTATTGATGCTGTGACTCATGAGCAATTGGCACAAGCCTATCGTTTTTTACGCAGATTAGAGCATGGTATCCAAGCCATCAATGATGAACAAACCCAGCGACTACCACAAGACGCCATGCAGCGACATCAGCTTGCCCAAGTATTGGGGTTTGCCGATTGGGCGGCATTGTTAGCCAAACTCAATGAATACCGCCAAACGGTAAAAATACCTTTTGATGAGCTGGTCAGTGATCGCCAACAGTCTGATGAACAGCTGCAAGTGGATCATCAGCACAATCTATCTGAGCTTGAGCAAAAATTAAGCGCTGACAACAAAGATAAATTACGCCAGTTTTGGCAAAGTAAGCTCATCACAGGGCTTAGTGAAGAAGCCAAGACTCGCTTAAATGCCGCCTATCCGATTCTCATCAATGGGTTGTTACATTCTGATTTAAGCGAAGATGCAATCAACGTGGCGTTACCTAGAATGTTGACATTGCTAGAGGCGGTAAGTCGTCGGTCAATTTATTTGGTCATGTTTGTCGAAAACCCAACGACAGCCGCCAAACTGATTCCTATGCTGGCAGCAAGCCCTTGGATTGCGAGCGAATTGGTAAGTTATCCTGTTTTGCTAGATTCATTTATCCGTGAAAAATACCGTCATTTACCTGATAAGGCAGAACTTAGTGACATCTTGCGTCAGCAGTTGTTGCGGGTAGAACCTAATGATGAAGAAGGGCTACTCAACGCCTTTCGTTTTTTCAAAAAAACCCAAGTCTTGGCAGTGGCGGCGAGTGATGTGTTGGCGGATAGACCGTTGATGAAAGTCTCTGATTCACTCACCTTTATCGCTGAAGTGGTGCTTGAAAAAGCGTTGCAACGGGTATTTGGTGAATTGGTAAAAAAACATGGCTATCCTGTTAATGCCCAAGGCGAGCCTGTGAGTGAGGCGCATAATGGCTTTGCGATTATCGGTTATGGTAAGCTTGGCGGGCTTGAGATGAGTTATAGCTCAGATCTTGATCTTGTGTTTATTCATGATATTGATGAAGAAGCGATGACGCTCGGTGAAAAACCCATCAGCGGTATGAAGTTTGCCGCACGCCTAGCCCAAAAACTGATGAATTATTTGACCACCCAAACGCGCGATGGCCGTGTCTATGAGATTGATATGCGCCTGCGTCCTTCGGGTCAAGCAGGTATGATGGTGGTGTCTACCCATGCGTTTGAACTTTACCAAATGCACAAAGCTTGGGCGTGGGAACACCAAGCGTTGGTTCGCGCTCGTGCCATTTGCGGGGATAACCGGGTGATGACGCGATTTGACCAGATTCGTAAGGAAGTATTGTGTCTGCCGCGTGATAAAGATAGTGTCCGTATCGAAGTATCCACCATGCGGCATAAGATGCAAGACCATTTGGGCAGCAAACCGCATACCAAGCAGCAAGGGTTGTTTCATCTGAAACAAGATGCAGGCGGATTAGTTGATATTGAGTTTATTGCCCAGTTTGCTGTCTTGGCGTATGCCAATAGTTATCCTGCGTTGGCAGTTTGGAGTGATAATGTGCGTATCTTTGAAGCGCTTGCCAAAACAGGTATTATCGAAACCGAAATATGCCAACAGCTAACGCACGCTTATCTTCGCATCCGTAGTATGACGCATCGCTTGGCTTTGGCAGAGCAGCCGATACTGGTGGATGAAGCCCAGTGGCATGAGCTGCGTAATTTTGTTGATGCGCAATGGCATCGTTTAATCGGGCAGCGTCCAGAATAGATGTAACATCACTTTTTATTTAAAACAAAAACTTTTATTTCAAACAAAGCACTTTTTATTTCAAACAAAAAACTAGGAGTAATCAATGGCAACAATTCCCAGCATGGCAGACCGTGATGGTTTTATCTGGATGGACGGCAACATGGTAGACTGGCGTGATGCCAAAATCCACGTATTAACCCACACATTGCACTATGGTATGGGCGTATTTGAGGGGGTTCGAGCCTACAAAACCCATGATGGACGCACGGCGATTTTTCGTCTAGAAAACCATACCCAGCGCCTGTTAAATTCAGCTAAAATTTTCCAGCTTGCTGTACCCTATTCGTATGAAGAAGTGTTACAAGCACAAAAAGCCGTGGTACGTGAAAATAATCTTGAATCGGCATACCTTCGCCCATTGATTTGGGTCGGTTCTGAAAAATTGGGTATCGCTGCCAAAGATAATAGCATTCACACCATCGTTGCCGCTTGGGTTTGGGGCGCTTATCTGGGTGAAGAAGGCATGGCAAAAGGTATCCGTGTAAAAACCTCAAGTTTTACCCATCACCATCCAAACGTCACCATGTGTAAAGCCAAAGCCGTCAGCAATTACCCAGTATCTATCATGTCAAACCAAGAAGTCACCCGTCATGGCTATGATGAAGCGGTATTGATGGATACCCAAGGCTATGTTTGTCAAGGCTCAGGGGAAAACTTATTTTTGGTCAAAGACGGTGAACTGCATACTCCAGATTTGTCAGGGGGTGCATTGGACGGCATTACCCGTCGCACGGTGATACAGTTTGCACAGGATTTGGGCATCAAAGTGCATGAGCGTAGAATCACCCGTGATGAGTTTTATATCGCAGACGAAATTTTTATGACAGGTACTGCCGCCGAGATTACCCCAATTCGTGAATATGATGACCACGTCATAGGCTGCGGCGCGCGTGGTGAAATCACCGAAAAACTGCAAAGTTTATTTTTTGACGTGGTGCAAGGCAAAAATGATAAATACGCGCATTGGCTCAGCTACGTGGATGAATAATCGGTAAAATTGTAGATAAGTGAAAATAAGTAGATAAGTGAACATAAAAGGATAGTTATGTTAAAATGACTATCCTTATTTTTTGAAAAATTATCGGTACTTTGGAAGTGACATGACAACATCGAGTGCAACCACCCCGCTTAAACAAATTATTTGTATCAAATGGGGCACCAAATATGGCGCAGATTACGTTAATAAACTCTATGGAATGGTAAGCCGTAATATCACCCCGCCGTTTCGCTTTGTTTGCTTTACCGACAATACCGATGGCATTCGTCCTGAAGTAGAATGTCAGGATTTGCCGCCCAGTGATATTGTGATGCCTACCAATACCCTTGGTAAATGGCCAAAGTCACGGCTTTGGAATGCACAGCTTGGCAATGTCAAAGGAACGGTATTGTTTTTAGATCTTGATGTGGTCGTAGTAGGTAGCCTTGACGACTTTTTTAGTTTTGGCGATGACGATCAGACGGTTTTATCTTATAACCCAAGTAATCCCTTAGAGAAGCTAGGTCAAACCTCGTGTTTTCGCTTTAAAGTCGGTAGTTTGGTTAGTTTGCTAGAAAAATTCCGTGCCGATCCACAAGGCGTGGCGGATAAATATCGCTTTGAGCAGCGCTTTGTCACTCGCAATGCCCCAGGTGGGGTTAAGCTTTTTCCAAAAGAGTGGGTGGTGCATTTTCGCCGCAAATGCCGCCAGCCATTTCCGTTAAATTATTTTATCCCGCCAAAACTGCCTCATGATGCACGCATTATTATTTTTCCTGGGGATTTGTATCCGCAAAATGCGATTGCAGGGCAATACAACAAAAATTCTGCCGATAATGCCAAAGACCATTTGGCGCAATTATTCACCGCTGAAAAAATCAAAAAACCGATTTCGCATTTACGCCATTTTATTTTGCCGACTGATTGGGTGGCAACGCATTGGCGAGAATAGAGGATAAACTATGGCGAACTTAGACCAACCTATCAAAATCTTTATCGGTTGTGATCCTAATAACAACGACCTTGAGCAGATGATGGTGCTAGATTATAGCTTGCACAAACATACCAGCGAGTCTGTCGAGATTATCTGGATGCATTTAAGCCGTGACCCAAGCAGTGTATGGTATTCCAATCCGCAAACAGGCGAGGGCTGGCATACCGAAAAATGGGCGACCCCGTTTTCGGGCTTTCGTTGGGCAATCCCCGAATATTGTGGCTTTAGCGGGCGGGCGATTTATATGGATGCCGATATGGTAGTGTTGGACGATATCGCTAAATTGTGGCAGCACCCGATATCCGATGATGCGATTCTTGCGGCTAAAGGCGATGGCGATTTGATGCGACTGTGCACCTGCGTATGGGATTGCCAAAAAGCCAAGGATTATCTTGAGCCTGTCGCCCAGTTACAAGCCGATCCTGAGAGCCATAGTAAAATGATGGCAAAATTTAAAGCCAATCCGCAACTCATACAGCTCTACCAAGACAGCTTTAATTGTGTGGATGGCGAAGATTTAGCGATTGAGGATATTCGGATTTTGCATTATTCGGACATGGGGACGCAGTTTAGCCATAAATATTCCTTACCGCGCTTACAAGCCGAGGGCAAAAAGCATTGGTTTGATGGGCAGATTTTGCCGCACCCTCGTCAAGATTTGGTTGAGCTTTTCGATACCTATTATCAAGAGGCGATACAAGCGGGCTATAGTATTGAAAACTATCGCACTACGCCGTTTGGCGAGTTTCCAAAAAGAACTTATAAAAAAGGTTACAAGGGTAATGCGGTCACTCGCCCTGCGAAAAAACCTTCTTTATTTAGTCGTTGGTTTAAATAGTCAATAGAGTATTAAATGGCATTGGTTCAGTCACAAAAAATCGTATTAGTGATTAATTCACTGCAAGGCGGTGGGGCAGAAAAATTTGTTTTGACCTTGGGGGAAGCCTTTTACCAGATGGGTTTTGAGGTGCATATTGTCCGATTTGATCCGATTGTCGAACATACATTAAGCGAAAATTTAATCTATCATCTTATTCCTTTTCGCAATTATCGACGGTTCCCGAAAGGTAAAATTCGGCATTTCTTTTTTGCTCGCGCGGTTGATGGCTATATCAGTAAACATATTGGTCAGCCTGTGGCAGTATTCGTGAACTTGTACCGTGAACATGAGGTATTTTATTATTCAAGGCAAAAAAAGGTGGCGTATGTCATCCATAATCAACTGAGTGAAAAATTAAAACTTGCTACCTTGCCGCCCAAGCAGCTTTCTTACTTTCAACGAATTTATACCAAATACCCTGCTATTTGTGTGAGCGGCGGGGTAGAGCAAGATTTTGCCCATCAATTTGGCGAACCGACCAAAACCACCACGATTTATAACCCCATCGACCGTGATAACATCCGTGTATTAGCTGAGGCAGCTAGCCCAGATTTACCCGCCATCACCCGACAGGACTATCTTATTCATGTGGGCAGTTTTAAAGCGCAAAAAGGGCATGAAATTTTATTGCAAGCTTATGCCAATTCGGCACAGACATTGCCCTTGGTATTGGTGGGTAAGGGTAGTCTGCAAGCGCAAATTGAACAAAACATTATCGCGTTAAACTTGCAAGATAAAGTGATTTTAACTGGGTTTCAAAAGAATCCTTACCCATTGCTAAAGCACGCCACAGGGTTTGTGTTATCTTCGCATTTTGAGGGCTTTGCATTGGTATTGGCGGAGTCATTGGCATTGGGCGTGCCTGCGATTAGCACCGATTGTCCGTCAGGACCTAGTGAGATTTTGCCGCCGCAGAATTTGGTGACAGTGGCAGATATCCCTGCTTTAACTGAAAAAATCAACCAATTAATAAGCCATCCTAGCCAGTTTAACGTGCCATTTAACGAAGCTTTTTTGCCGCGAAATGTTGCACTTCAGTATTTGGCATTTATGGGGGTTGATTGTGAATAAGTCCAAGCGAGAAAAGTGATGCTAAAAAATTATGTGATTAGTCTCGCTCATCATAGCAAGCGGCAAAGCCATATCCAACAAGAGTTTGATAAGCAGCACATACCTTTTACTTTTTTTTCGGCGGTCACCCCGGATAAAAATACCCAAGTCGCTCAGCGACTGGCGATTGATATCACAAAGTCGGTATCTAGTGATACTGAAATTGCCTGTTTCTTAAGTCATGCTAGCCTGTGGCAACGCTGTGTGGATGAAAATCTTGATTATATCGGGATTTATGAGGATGATATTTTTTTGGGTCAGCAGTTCGAGCAGTTTATCCGTCAAACTGATGTTTTTCAAAGCCAAGCTATCAATATTTTAAAATTAGAAAAGGTAAGCCCAAGGGTGCATTTGACTCATCCGATAGTCTTGCCTCAGGGTAGACGGACGATTTATGAATTAAAGTCTCGCCATTTAGGCGGGGCAGGTTATCTGCTATCCCATCGCGCTTGTCAGTATTTATTACAATATATCAGAAACTTACCCCAGCTTGAGGCAGTCGATGTGATGCTATTTGATGTGGGAAAATACCCCAAAGCCCTGCCTGTATATCAGCTTGTACCGGCGATTGTGATTCAGGAGCATCATCTATTACCGCAAGTTGCTTTGGCAAGCAGCCTGCAGGCAACTAGAAGCCGAGAAATTAAACGCCCCTTAACAGGGCTACAAAAAATCAAACGTGAAGTCCTGCGTGCGACACGCCCGCTATATATGACCAATCTTACCTTTGAATAAACCTAAGGAGCCACTTGTGAGCTGCAACCCCTCAAATATCATTGTGTTGGTTATTAATTGCTTGCAGGGGGGTGGGGCAGAAAAGTCAGTATTGACGCTCGCGGAAGGCTTTTATCAACTGGGCTATAAAGTCCATGTCATCCGATTTAAAGCCACCACAGAATATGAGCTTAGCCCTCATATTGATTTTCATATTGTCAACTTTAAGTGGTTTAAATTAATCCCCAGTGATAGGGTGCGTCACCAACAATTTGCCAAACATTTAGATAACTATATTTTAACGCATATTGGTCAGCCATGTTTGACGATTGCAAATTTGGAACGGGCGGACAAGGTATTAAGCTATAGCCAATTACCCAATGTTATTCATGTGATTCGTAATACCCTTTCTCAAGAGCTTAAATTAGCCCAAGCTCGCAATAGGCCTATGGATATAGCGCAGCTAAAGACGACCTATCATGCGCAGCCTTGTGTGGCGATTAGTGAAGGAGTGGCGGCGGATTTTAAGGCGACCTTAGGGCTGACGAATATTGCCACGATTTATAACCCGATTGATAACAAGCTTATTGAGGCGATGGCAGAGGCATACCCGCTAGAGACTGCGGAGTTTATTGTGCATGTGGGCAGCTTTAAATACCAAAAAGCCCATGATATTCTGCTAAAAGCCTATGCCAAAACCTCGCAACGCTATCCGCTGTATTTGGTGGGTCAAGGCAAACTGATGGCAGAAACCAAACAGCTTGCGGTTGATTTAGGGATTAGCGACAAGGTGGTATTTACTGGCTTTAAATCCAACCCCTATCCGTATATCAAACACGCTAAATGCTTAGTGTTAAGTTCTCGATTTGAAGGCTTTGGGCGAGTGATTGCCGAAGCATTAGCCGTGGATACGCCTGTAATAAGCACCGACTGTCCGTATGGCCCCAGTGAGTTGTTACCAAGGCAAAATCTTGTCCCTGTCGATGATATTGACGCCTTAGCTCAATTATTAGAACAAGCAATGGCAAATCCATCGGCGTTTGCCGTGCCGTTTGATGAGCGATTTTTACCCAAAAATATCGCTAATCAGTACATTGAGCGATTCGTGACCTCTAATCTGCACGATACGGAATAAATCTAAACAAATCCTTAGAGATGGGCGAGTGGTTATAAATTTGCACGCCTTTTTGTTGATAGTTGTGGGCTACCCAATCAAACGACGGTACGATACGGTGGGTGATAGCCTTATCAAGTTTGGTCGGGGCAGCATTGTCTTGGTTTTCATAAAACCGTGGCTGCTGGCTGTTGATTAAATCAATGCCATACAGATGTATCATTTGAAATCCTAGAGAATAAGCAAGCTGTAACGCCACCAACGCTACCGTTCCTCCTTCAACAAAGCCGTAACGAATATCCCAAGATACCCCAATTTTTTTATTGATGCTATGATAAGGGCTATGTTTTAGGTGTTTTAGTCGGGTACGTTTATTGAGTGTGACTGCTATTTTGCCTAAAAGGCTAGTTTGCTGAAGGGCAATCAAACTATCATCAATCGGTCTATCGACTGGATAGATGATATAGATATAGTCGGCATATTGCACTAAAAAATCGGGCGCATCTTGCCATAGTTGTTCTGCCACTAAAGCACTGATATACAGCGGATAACCCCCCTGATAATACTGCAGCGGAATACTACAGTTATGCTTAATAAAGCGTGGGTCGGTGATGACATACGCCACAACCTTGTCAAATTTATAGTTTTCGGTCAGGCTAATACTGCCATTTACAAATATAACTGACTCACAACCAAGCGCCTCGATGGCATTGGTTTGGATGCTCGGTCCTGACGCCAAAATATGTACCGTCGTATCAGAGACTTTTGGTAGCACAAATGCAGGATTGACAATACGTAGGGCGATTGTCTGAGTAGATCGGGTAAATATCAAAGAATGATTGGCTACCACCATGCTGATTTTTCATCCTTATGTAGTTGTTTTAATGTGGTGAATGCGCTAGGTTGGTCATGCAATCTAGCAAACACCTTGAGTAAGAGTGTGGTAGAAAAAGGGTCTTCAGCATAAAAACGCTGATACCGCTCACGCATATGTTTTAGTGTATCGTCCTTACCTAGCCTAAAATAGGTCAAACCAGCATACAGCGGTTTATGATGGGCGTACAAAATAGCGGATTTTTCCTCATCTAGGCTGGCAGATGAACGACAGAGATACTGCTGGGTTTCGTAGACTTTTACCGTATTAATCAAAGTAATAATATTGAGTAGTATTGCCTTTCTAGTGGGTTTTGGATCAAAATCAATAAAGGTATCACAGGCAGAGGCAATCCATCGTAAACTTAAATTATCCATCAGATAGTCAGTCTGCGTTTGCCAAAGGTGGGTAAAGGTTTGAAAAGTTTTTTCAGGTTGAAACCGACGGCGTAATAATACAATCAGGATCGCATGGTAAAAACTAAGTTCAGATTGTCCTATAAACTCGTGTTGCAACGTGGTTAAATGCGTGTATAAATTGCGAATACGCCGTGGCTCATAGTCCTTAAGCGGGTTTATCGGCTCATCCACTTGGGTATCATCTAATAAATGGGGGTGAGCTTGAATAATGGTATCAATGATAGAACAAGTATCACTATCAATCATACGACTTTTCATCGCCTCAATATTTTGCCCGGCATAGTAGTCAATAATTTGATTCGCCCCAAGGCGTTTTTCACTTTTAAATAATAAAATAAACTTACGATACCAGTTTGCCATTTTTTATTATTCCTAAGACCGCAAGCTTATGTGAAATTTCTTTTAAGTTTAATTATCCGATGCTCAATTATCCATTAACTATCTAAGGCTTAACTATCAAAGGTTGAGTTATCGCCAATAATCCCTAATCCAGTCAGTGGGTAATACCTTACGATACCACTTACCGCTTTTGCCCATGATGGCATCGGGTGGATTTACTTCCCCATGAAAAATCACCATTTTTGCCCCTTTAGGCAAAATCGGCGGTTTGACAAAACTTAAGGGAAATGGCTGCACACATTGGTATTTAAAGCTCACGCACCAAGACGCATCCCAATATTCAAGGTGATGATGCTCACGCAAATAATTGGATAGGTAAGCTTGCTCATGGCGTACTTGGCTACGAATCGTGTCAAAATTTTGCTCAAAATTTGATAACAAATTCGGATAAGTATGTTGTCCGACTTTAAAGCGATACACCGATGAATTACCCACCATGCGCCACGGTTTTTTCCAATCACGGATTATCACCACACTGTCATCGTGCTGCGCTTGATAAGTAAAAAAGCAATCAATATTATCGACAATCACAATATCAATGTCCAAAAATAACGCCGTGCCTTTTAAATCATATAATTCAGGGCTAAAAGTGGTCAGTTTTTTCCAGCCACGTTCAGGAATATTACTGGGTAAATTGAGCTCAGGAATTGGGTAGCATTTGACGTTAGCATCTATCCCTGTGCTATCATCGGTCAAACATACCATTTGAAAGGGCAGTGTTAAATATCTGTCAACCATATTGTACAGGCGATTAACATACTCAGCACCGTATTTGGTGCCCCATTTCATACAAATAATGTAACGGTTTTCATCGGGCAAAGCAGGCGCTGAAGTATAATTTGGTAAAGTCATAAGTAAATGATTATCATATTAAGTAAGTGAATTGATAATATCATGATTGCTAAGTTTTGGATAACGCTGGCGAACCGCTACTGCGATGGATGGCTTGGTATTATAAATAACTGGAAATCCTGGCACACGTTTAAAGCGCTTATAGCCCCACATATATTGACTGGGGAAGCGGTCAATCATCCGCTCGATGGCGTGGTTCATCGCGGTTGTCGCTGTCACCATGTTTTTATCATACAAGGCGGGGTCAGTTAACTCATCACAATAAATATCAAAGCCTTGACCATCGTCACGGCGTACACAGGTCAAACCCACCAAGCTACACTTTGTTTTACTGGCTAATTTGCTAGCAAGGGTACTAGTCAATGTCGGAATACCAAAAAACGGTACTACTTCACCGCCAGATGGGTCGGGGACATGGTCAGGTAATATGATACTAAAACCGCCTGCTTTTAAGGTTTTAAAAATCGCTTTGACCCCAGTGGCATCGGTTGGTACCAAAGTTGCGTTTAGGCGCTGACGCCCTTGCAGCACAAACTGATTGGCTTGTTCACCTTT
>NZ_DAMALV010000040.1:0-21302 GCF_032069585.1 Moraxella sp. CTOTU48268 | reverse complement strand
AGGTGGCCGTACTGTAGGTGCGGGTGTTGTTGCTAAAGTTAACGACTAATCGTTAGTAAGCATACAAAAGAGTCACTTCGGTGGCTCTTTTTTTATGGAAATAAATTATGACGGTGATATCGATATATAAGTTAGATAAAACGAGTACACAAGATAGTACTTCGCAGCAAGTACTGGCGCAGCTGGCACAAATTGAATCCGAGCTATTTGTCCACGATGCTTGGTCGGCTGCGCAAATCAATTCCCTGCTCGCGCAGCCATTTAACCATATAATTTATGCGACAGACGAGCTAAATCAGCGATTGGTCGGCTATTGCATTTACAACCATATATTTGAAGACGCAGAGATTTTAAGAATCGGAACTTGTCTTGATTATCAACAGCAAGGTATTGCAATCCAATTGCTAACGGGTATGGTGCAAATGTGCCAACTAACGGGTGCCGAACGGGTGCTATTAGAGGTAAGAGAAGATAATCATGCTGCCATTGCATTTTATCAAAAACATGGGTTTGAACAGATTGCCGTTCGCAAAAATTACTACGACAATCATGACATGACCAAAACCCATGCGTTAATTATGCAGCGCAAATTCAATGCTAAATTAAATGCTAAGTAGTATTCCACATGTTTAGATAATGCGCTTTTATCGCCTGCTGAAGCAGTGGCTCAACTTGCGCGGCTGTGACAGCCTCATCGAAGCGATGCCACTGTTGATTGATTAATAATTCACTGGGATAAAAACGCGATTTATACGCCATCTTATCCGAATCTGGTACCCAAAAACCTAAATATAAATAAGGTAATCCAAGACGTTTAACGTAATCAATCTGGGTAAGTATCGCAAGGGTGCCCAAACTGTTTATGGCTGCGTCGGGATCATAGAAAGTATAGACCGCGGATATGCCGTCATCTAATTGGTCGCAAACTGCCACCATGACTAATTCATCATGAAGCCAAAACTCCATAAAAAATGACTGGGTAAAGCTATATTGTAAAAACTGTTTAAACCCTTGTAAATTGGGTGGATACATATCGCCATCACTATGGCGAGCGCAGATATAGCGAGCATATAGCATAAAATGCGATTCATCGGCATCATCACAAGCCGTAATTACCACATCCATCTCGTGCGATTTTTGCCATAGTTTGCGCTGGGTACGATTGGGTTCAAACTCGTTAACTACTACACGCGTAGAGATACAGCGTTGACAATGAAAGCATACAGGGCGATATAAATGTTGTCCACTACGCCGATACCCGAGCCGTGAAAACTGAGAAAAAATAGGCGTATCTAAACGTTCATCCTTTGCCAATTCAATCAGATCTAAACGTGCTGCACGATCCGGTAAATAACTACATTGATGCAGCGGCGTCAATTGGCTGGTCAATGCTAGACTGATCGGGGGGTGGGGTGGTTTTAACGTCATTGGTGCTTTTAAATACCCTTAACTTACCTAAGCTTGCGTAGTTGGAGGTAGGTAATAAGTCATCAAATCCTCATTTAACAGTTGATTAAGTGGCAATTTTTGACCGCAAATCGATGACCAATCAATACTCGGTAGCGATAATTGTTGCGCAAGCTTATCTAAAAATTCCGCTCTGGGTACGATGGATGCACCTAAACGCATCAAATGTGGGTTAGGCAACTGACAATCCACCCAAGCAAATTGGGAATGTGCACACAGCTGCATTAACACAAAAAAAGCCGCTTTAGACGCATCTGTCACTCGGTGAAACATACTTTCACCGAAGAAAGCTTGTCCTAGCTTTAGCCCATAGAGACCACCAATCAGCTCATCATCATCCCAAATCTCGACACTGTAAGCGACTTGCTCGGCATGGAGCGCTGTATACGCTTCAATCATAGCGGGACTGATCCAAGTGGATGATGCAGAATCTTGGGCATAGGTACGGGTATCGGCACAGGCGGCAATCACCTCAGCAAAGGCAAGATTGAGGGAAAATGTCCAACCTGCATTTTTGATACGCCGTTTTAGGGTTTTACTGGCGCAAAAATCGCTAGGATAAATAATACAGCGCGGGTCAGGTGACCACCAAGCGATGGGCTCGCCTTCATTAAACCAAGGAAACATGCCTTGGCGATAAGCACACACTAAGGTATCAGCTGCCAAATCACCCCCCAGCGCAATTAACCCTTCACCGTCAGGGTCTGCCGCCATCGGGTCGGGAAATTGGTAACGGCAACCGAAAGGGCGTTGTAATGGGTGGTGATTTGGCAATGGCATCGTTCAAGGCATTAGCTAAACAGAGGAGGTGTTGGCTGATACCGTGGTATTGGTATTCGCTAGATTGACAATATCTAAATATTTTTCTGCATCCAACGCCGCCATACAACCCGTAGCTGCCGAGGTAATCGCTTGGCGATAGATATGGTCTGCCACATCCCCACAAGCAAACACGCCCTCGACACTTGTCGCTGTCGCATTGCCATCTAGACCACTTTTGACCACGATATAGCCATTATTCATCTCAAGCTGATCTTGGAAGATATCGGTGTTGGGTTTGTGCCCAATCGCTACGAACATACCAGGCGCGTTGATGGTTTTGGTAGACTGGTCTTGGAGATTTTCAATCACCACACCCGTCACGCCTGCGTCATCACCCACCACTTCTTTGACTTGGCTGTTCCATTCGATGGTCACATTGCCATTTTTTTGTTTTTCAAATAATTGGTCTTGCAGAATTTTTTCTGATTTTAATTTATCACGTCGATGCACTAGGGTGACGTGGCTTGCGATATTTGATAGATACAAAGCTTCTTCAACCGCTGTGTTGCCACCGCCAATCACCACCACAGGTTTGCCGCGATAGAAGAACCCATCACAGGTCGCACAGGCAGAGACGCCAAGCCCCATAAATTTTTGTTCAGAGGCGAGACCCAAGTATTGCGCTGATGCCCCTGTCGCTACAATGAGTGCATCACACGTGTAAGTGGCACTATTGCCGACTAAGGTGAAGGGTCGCTGAGTTAGGTTCACTTGGTGGATATGGTCATACACCAATTGGGTACCAAAACGCTCGGCATGGGCTTGCATGCGTACCATCAAGTCAGGTCCTGTCAAGCCTTGTGGGTCGCCAGGCCAATTATCAACTTCAGTGGTGGTAGTCAACTGCCCGCCAGTCTGCATACCCGTGATAATGACCGGTTTTAAATTGGCGCGCGCTGCATACACGGCGGCAGAATAACCCGCTGGACCTGAACCCAAAATAATAAGCTGGTGATGGATAATTTCTGACATACGTCTTTCCTAACAATCGCTGAATAATAAACTAAATAATAAAATAGGCTAATTTTTGATTCATAAGTAAGATAGGGGCTAACATCGAAAATAGCAAGTAAATGTTATTTTTATAACATATTCATCGCGCAATCAAAGCTCAATCAACGCTCAAAAATGGCGTCAGTTTGTTATCAAAAAATACCCTACTATCCGGCTTTGTTGGCTCAAACCGCATTTATCATAGGGCTTGAATTGAGTGATTTAACAAAGCAATTTTTCGCAAAAAAAGCTCAGCAACTCACCACTGAGATTTGATATGATAGTCGATTAAAAGGGTGATTTTAATCAACGTTTTTCCAAAATCATTGTTTTTCACAATCATTATCAGTCAGTCATGGCTGAACAAAGCGTTGGCTTACGGCTTATCCAAAGTGGGTTCAAATTCAAAGGTAAATTGCGTTGTCTTATTATATTCGTCAAAGTGTGCTTACGATTATCTGGCTAATCGTGGCATTGTTGTTAGTCATGTCCCTCATCAGTTATTCTGCCAATGATCCCAGTTGGTCGCATATCAGTAGTGCGGCAAATGAAGTCAGTAATTTAGCAGGCACAGGTGGTGCTTGGCTGGCTGATATTTTGTATGCGTTTTTGGGTGCGGCGAGCTGGTGGCTCATTGTCATTGCCTGTTATGAAGCTTGGAATGTATGGCGCCATGATGTAGAGCCTAATGGCTTGTTACGTTTTTTGGGTTATATCTTTTTAATCATTGCCACCGCAGGGCTGACAGGGGTGTTATCGTTTGGCTGGTTGGCGCAAGGCATGATCGGGCAAATCGTCGGCAATGGGCTTAGTAGTTTATTAACCTACTGGGGGACTTTATTGTTTTTATTGGTGTTTATTGCGATCACCGTGACGTTTACCTTTGATTTACATTGGCATGAGATTTTATCAGGTCAAGCTATTCGCAGCCGCCTACAAGCTGAAGCCGCAGATGATGAAGAAACCAATACTGAGCTGAAGGCGACTGCTCAAGAAGCAAGCCAAGCAAAACCAAACGACACCGCGCAACTGCCTTTGCCATTAGCCTCCCATGACACTGAACAAGCCACTTATGACAGTAGTCATCTAGCGGATAATGAGGCGTTTGTTGGTAGTCCACTCGATGCGTTTTTGGATGAAACGGGTTTTAGTGAAATTAAAGATTATGAATGGCTCGAAGAAAACGATGCCACCAATCCATTTAAACCCGTCAGCTCAACCTATGTAGCAAACACCAAGCTGACCAAAAAACTGGATGAAAAATTGCAAAGTGAAATCATTAAAAAACCGTTTAAAATGCCTACCTTGAATAGGCCGCATTCGATACAAGTAGCCTCGCAAATCACTCAGCCAACTCAGACAAAGCAGCCTAGTGTAGACACATCGTCAACTATGACAAACATGGATGAAGCCTCTATGATGTTTGCCGCAGGCACAGGGGAGCTAGCGGATAAACAAATTTCTGAGCCTATGACGGGTGTAGAGATGGCTGAACAGGACGAGACTATTGGGTCGTCAGATTTGGATGATTTACTTGGTAGCGTAGATGCTGGATATGACTTATTACAAAATCCTGTGCTAGAGCCATCATTCGAGGGCATTAAAACAGACGGCTTTGAAGCAGAAAGTATTGAAGCAGAAGGCATTGAAGCAGAAGGTGCAGAAGGCATTGAAACACCACTTACTTCAGTCGCATCATTATTGGGCATGCGACAAATCCCAGCGCAAGATAGGGGTAATGCCTCAAATGACAGTGCCACCGCACTTGTGGGAGCGGAATTTTCAACCCCTGCAGCAAGTCCGATATCAACCCAAATAGCACGTCCAGCGCAAGCCGTCACCCAGATTACTGGCAACGAGATTGATACCGACCAGATAACGTCTTCAATACCGACCCATAGTCGCTCAGTGGAGTCTGAGCTACTCAACGAAATCGAACAGCCCGCAGCGCCTCAGGTCAATCAGCCGCTTGATATCAATGATGATAGCCTATTTAGTCAGAAATCGCGTGCCATGCAAACCGCAGCTTATCGTGCCAATTTAAGCCCGTTACCGGAATTATCGCTGCTTGATTTGCCCGACCCTGACCGCAAGCCAAGCTACAGCCGCGAACAGTTGCAGCAGCTATCAGCGCTGTTAGAAATCAAGCTACAAGAGTTTAATATCAAAGCAGAAGTGGTCAATGCGCAAATGGGTCCAGTAGTGACACGCTTTGAAGTGTCGCTGGCGCCAGGGCTTAAAGCAAGCAAGGTGACGGGCATTGCCAAAGACTTGGCTCGGTCGCTATCTATGGCATCGGTGCGTGTGGTAGAAGTCATTCCAGGTAAACCTTATATCGGTATCGAAGTGCCCAATCCGCAGCGCCAAATGGTACGACTCATCGAGCTGCTGAAAACAGAGGCTTATCAAGACCCCGATGGCTTAATCAGTATGGCAATGGGCAAAGATATTGCAGGTAGACCGATTATTGCAGATTTGGCGAAAGCGCCACACATGCTAGTAGCAGGTACCACAGGCTCGGGTAAGTCAGTGTTGGTGAATTCGCTGTTATTGTCAATGCTGCTCAAATATACACCAGAGCAGCTGCGATTGATTTTGATTGACCCCAAACAGCTCGAGCTTGCCAACTATGGCGATATTCCGCATCTGCTCACCCCCGTAGTCACCGATATGACCGAAGCAGCCAGTGCTTTGGCATGGAGTGTGGCGGAGATGGAACGTCGTTATCAGCTGATGTCATTATTCAAAGTGCGTAAGCTTGATGAATTCAACAAAAAAGTCATGGCAGCCGAACAAAGTGGTGAGCCGTTACTGGATCCACTTTGGCGACCCAATGACAGTGTCAGCCAAGATAGAGCGCCAAAATTAAAATCGTTACCACAAATTGTGATTGTGGCGGATGAGTTTGCCGACATGATTATGCAGGTGGGCAAACAAGCTGAGGAGTTGATTACGCGTTTGGCGCAAAAATCGCGCGCTGCAGGGATTCATTTGATTCTGGCGACGCAGCGCCCCTCAGTGGATGTGATTACTGGTTTGATTAAAGCCAATATTCCCGTCCGTGCCGCACTTCGCGTCAACTCAAAAGTCGACTCGCGTACCATTTTGGATGCTGGTGGCGCAGAGGATATGCTTGGGCATGGGGATATGCTGTTTTTAGGACCTGGTCAAATCGAGCCTAACCGTGTACATGGTGCTTTTATCAGCGATGCGGAAGTCAACCGTGTGTGTGATGCATGGCGCGAGCGTGGCGCACCTAATTATATTGATAATATGTTTGATAACTTTGAGTTAAGCTCAGCGCCAAGTGGTGGCGATGCTAGTGGGTCTAGCAATGGCGAAGAAGACCCGCTGTATGATGATGTAGTGGCGTTTTTGCTCGAAACCCGTAAAGTCTCTGCATCAAGCATTCAGCGCAAATTTAGTATCGGCTATAACCGCGCAGCACGTATCGTTGATGCCATGGAAGAGGCGGGCTTGGTGAGCGGCATGACCAAAAGTGGTAAACGTGAGCTATTAATGTAGAGGTTAGACAAAATAAAAAAAAGGTGCGATTCAGGCACCTTTTTTATTTAACGTTTTGAGCGGCTATGGGTTCATTTAGTCTATGGTATTTTGCGCTGCGACTACGACAATTTCTAATTTCCACAAAGGATTAACCAACTCAGCTTTGACTGTCGCACGGGTAGGCTTTGGGCAATCGGTTAACCAGTCGCCCCACATGCTATTCACCACCTCAAAATCCGCCAAATCCTTGATAAAAATCTGAGCGGTTAGCAGACATGATTTGTCGCTATTGGCTTTGGCGAGCATGGCGTCGATATTGTCTAGCACTTCTTTGGTTTGTGTGTGGATATCGGCAGTGTCGGTATTTGGCACTTGTCCTGCGAGGTACACCACTTGGTTAAAAATGGTAATTTCACTTAGATAGTCATTGCTATCAAATCGTTGAATTGGTGCGATCATGGTGTTTTCCTTGTGAACGGATAGATGTTATTTATGCATAGTCTTTACAACTATTTCTGATAGAAAATAGATACTAGGAATAACGCTGTAATGATAAGCCGTCAATGCGAATGTCAGGCGTTTTGCCGAGCACCAAATCGCTAATTAATTTGCCAGAGCCACACGCCATTGTCCAACCCAATGTGCCATGTCCTGTGTTCAAAAATAAATTGCGATACCGAGTCGCGCCAATGATAGGGGTACTATCTGGGGTCATCGGACGTAGCCCTGTCCAAAAACTTGCGTTTGGCAAATCACCGCCCGCGAATAAGTCCTGCGTGACCATTTCGAGTGTAGCACGGCGCTGGGGGCTTAGCGTTACATCAAAACCACTTAATTCTGCCATACCGCCCACGCGAATACGGTTGTCAAAGCGAGTAATGGCGATTTTATAGGTTTCATCCAGCACCGTTGATTGGGGCGCTAAATCAGCATTGATAATCGGCACAGTCAGTGAATAGCCTTTGACAGGGTATACAGGCAGATTAAGCTGTAGCGGTTGCAAAAGTGCCCGCGAATAACTGCCCAACGCCAGTACATACTGGTCTGCCGTTAATAACTCACCATTTACTATCACCCCTTTAATCGCCCCAGCGTCGACTACTAGCTTTTCGATGGTTTGATTGTATAAAAATTTCACCCCCAGCGCTTTGGCTTGCTGCGCTAATGCTTGGCAAAACAAAAAGCAATCGCCTGTTTCATCATGCGGCAAATGCAATCCGCCAACCAGCTTATCAGTGGCATTTGCCAACGCGGGCTCAATCTCAGCCAACGCCTTGCTGTTGTCAATCAGCTTAAAAGGCACGCCTGAATCTTGCAATACCTTAATATCTTGCTGTACAGCATCTAATTGGGCGGGTTTACGAAAAACTTGTAAGGTGCCTTGTGAGCGGTTTTCGTAGTGAATGCCGGTGTCTTGACGCAACTGCTGCAGACAGTCGCGGCTGTATTCTGCCACTCGTACCATACGCTCTTTGTTGATGGCATAGCGCTTGGCATTGCAGTTTTTGAGCATTTGTAGCATCCATTGTAACTGCCACAAACTACCATCTAATTTGATGGCTAAAGGGGCGTGTTGTTGGAATAACCATTTAACCGCCTTCAATGGAATACCAGGCGCTGCCCAAGGGGTAGAGTAGCCAGGAGAGATTTGCCCAGCATTGCCAAAACTGGTTTCTTGTGCGGCACCTGCTTGGCGGTCAATCACCGTGACTTCTACGCCTTGCTTGGCTAAATAATAGGCACTTGTCACTCCAATCACGCCACTACCCAGTACCAATACGCGCATACCCACCCCCAAATATCTGCTTAATTATCAGTTAATTTCGCTAGTATAAGCAAAGTTTTGCAGTGAATTTTGCTGTTTTTATGCTAGAATTCTGCTGATATTATCGGTTTTATCATGTCAATCATCAAAAAACAGGATTTTCATTTTGCTATGCGTACTTTAGACCGTACCGACCGTTTAATCCTTGAAATTTTGCAACAGCAAGGCCGAATTTCTATCAGCGAATTGGCCGCCAGAGTTAACCTATCAACCACGCCTTGCTCAGACAGGGTTAAGCGCTTGGAGCGTGAAGGTATTATCACAGGCTATCATGCGCGGTTAAATCCAAATTTGGTCAATAAAAGCTTGTTGGTATTTTTAGAGATAAAGCTATCTACCAAGTCGGGCGATGTCTTTGAGCAAGTGAGCAAAAAACTGTCAGAAATTCCCGAGATACTGGAATGTCATTTGATTTCGGGTGAGTTTGATTTTTTGGTCAAAGCGCGGCTAAAAGAGATGAGTTCTTACCGTAAGTTACTGGGCAATATCCTAAAGCAATTGCCAGCGGCAGTGGAAACCCACAGTTTGATTGTGATGGAAGAGATTAAAGAAAGCTTGCATTTGGATGTGACAATGACATAACTGTCATGCAAGCTTTACGATACCTGCTTTGTGATACATGCTTTGCGACAGATGAAAAAAAAGACTGCCAAATCGCAGTCTTTTTGTGTTGTGCCGCGTTAGAATTTTGGAAATTAGAGTTTTGGAAACTCTAGCGACCAGTGATTGACGAGTGGATAGCGACGTTCACGCCCAAAGGCGCGGTGGGTAATCTTGGTGCCAATCGCTGCTTGACGACGTTTGTATTCATTACGGTCTACCATACTGAGTACTTTTTTCACCACATCTTTATCATAACCGGCTTCTACAATCGCATCATACCCAAAGTCGCGATCGATATACAGCTCCAGCATTTTATCGAGGGTATCATAATCAGGCAGACTGTCTTGGTCTTTTTGGTCAGGGCGAAGCTCGGCAGAAGGCGGACGCGTAATTACACGCTCAGGAATCACCGGCGTTTCTTCTAGTCGGTTGCGATAGTTGGCGAGAGCATATACTTGGGTTTTATACACATCTTTTAAGACATCAAATCCGCCTGCCATATCCCCATACAATGTCGCATAGCCTACGGCCATCTCTGATTTATTGCCAGTGGTGATGACTAGATGACCAAATTTGTTGGACAATGCCATCAAAATCATCCCACGCGCACGGGCTTGGATGTTTTCTTCCGTGGTGTCGGCGGTGGTGTTGCTAAACATCGGCTCTAGCGTATGGCGCATGCCTTCAACGGCGGCATGAATCGGGCACACGGTGTAAGACACGTTGAGTCGGTGCGCCTGTGCTTGCGCGTCTTGCAGGCTGATTTGCGAGGTGTACTCATAGGGCATCATGACTGCATAAACTTTATCTGCGCCGAGCGCATCAACGGCGATACATAGCGTGAGCGCCGAGTCTATACCGCCTGACAACCCAACCAATACGCCTTTAAAGCCAGAATGATTGACATAATCACGCAAGCCGACAACCAGCGCTTGATAAGTTTCAGCGATTTGGCTGAGCGCAAGCGGTGATTTGCGCTGTTCTGATAATATCACTTGACCGCTTTGGGCATCGTGACGAGCAACCACATACAGGGTATGCTGCAAAAATCTTGGCGCTTCTTGGACGATTTTACCTTGAGCATTGACGACCATCGAGCCGCCATCAAACACCAAGTCATCTTGACCGCCCACGCTATTGGCATACACAATCGGAATATTGTGCTCAGTGGCACGGCTTTTTAATAAAGCCTTACGTTGTTCTTGCTTGTTTTGCTCAAAAGGTGATGCATTGAGGCTGATGATGATTTCTGCACCTTTTTCTTTGAGTGCGCGAATGGGAGCGTCTTGCCATAAATCTTCACAGATAAGTAGTCCAATGGTCAGCCCTTGATAGTCAAACAACACTTGGTTGTGACCGGTGTTAAAATAGCGGCGTTCATCAAACACGCCATAGTTTGGCAGGCATTGTTTGTGATAAAAGCCTTTTTGCTGACCATTGTGAATGATCGCCACTGAGTTAAACGTGCCATTGGGGTCAATGTGTGGATAACCCACTAGCATCACGATATCTTTGACCGTGTATAGTAATTCAAAAGCAAGTTTCACACGTGAGGCAAGGCTTGGACGTAGTAACAAATCTTCAGGCGGATAACCCAGCAGTGATAACTCAGGAAAGACAATGATATTAGCCCCCTTGTCACGGGCATCTTTAGCCAGTTCTACCATTTTTTTGGCATTATTGATGACATCGCCGACAATAAATTGCTGCTGTGCCACCGCAATTTTTAGCCCCACCATAGAATCTGCTTGGCTAGTTGGTTGGCTAATCGGTTGGCTTGATGACTGAGAAGTTGAATGAGAAACTGATTGAGAGGCTTGCTGAGCAGATTTTTGAGAAACTGGCTGTGGGTTTGCTGGTTGGTTTGGCGTAGTAGCTTCGGCGGCCATTGACTCACTCGGTAGCTGCGTTGGTACGCTATCATCTGGGGTTAAATCAAGGTGTGACATGAAAAATCCTTCAGTAAAAATTTATTATGGGGTCGTCCCTTTAGTCATAGCCGTCTAAAACGGTATGCAAGCATCATGCCGCTATTATAATTATTGGTGGCAACGGCGATGGCATTACAAGATAAAATTATTCTACATTATATCGCTTTATGATATGTTTACAATTGCAATCTTTAGACGCTACAACCGAAAAACGCTGCAACTGGTAAAATTAGCCTAAACATAGCACGAATAACCCATCAATGCGCGATTTTTTGCAGTATAATCAAACCTTACAATGCTAATTAACAGGCAGTCATAACGCTTAATTGGCAACGATGATTCGTTCATTAGACAATGAGGTGAAGCGATGTTTACCGCAATTTTTGTGGTTTTGGTGATTATGGGGCTTAGCTGGGTTGGGATGAAATGGATGTATCCGCGACCACCGCAAGGTTATTTACAACCGCAGCCAGGCGAGAGTACCGAGCTGCGAGCGTGTGATTTTTGCCATCATACGTTAGCAGAGTGGCGAGGGATTGTAGAAGGGGATAAGTTCTTTTGTAATCAAGAACACCAAGCGGATTTTCATGCTGGCAAACACTACCAGCGCGCTCAACATTAGTCGAATTTTATTTTACACTAAATACGTTAGGCAAAACGCGCAACGTCTTCTAACATTTTACCCACTAGGTCTTGCGCTTGGCTTTCGTTTTCTTGATAGCGTTGTAAGTTTTCTGATTTTTCAAACAACGTCAACGCGCATAGTACCAATAATTCTTCTTGGGGTAGCTGAGGCGCTTGGCGGCGTACCTCTTGCATAAACTGGTTAATATAGCTTGCCGCACGCTGCAACGCAGGCTCTTCCGATTCTGGGCAGTTGATGGTATAGCTACGACCATTGATCAGGATATCAACTTTTTTAATGCTTTGGGCAGATGCCATAAGATTTTCCTAACGTATTCAAATGTTCTAAACATGACTAAGGCTGGCTTAAATAGGGGCGGGTTAGTTTTCGCTGTCAATTTTTGCCAAGCGCTCTAACACAAGCTTGGTATGCTCTGCCGCAACGCGATTTTTTTCAATCAGTTTTTGATTTTGTGCGGTAAAAATCTGTAATTGGTTTTGGGTTTGTTCGTATTCGGTACTTAGCATGTTGTGAGATTCGGCAAGTGACTGATAGCGCTGCTCAAGTGCTTGATACTCTTCGGCTTGTCTGGCAAGTTGTTGTTCCAAATTTTGCTGCAGTTCTTTGCTGGCATCGAGCTCAGCTTGTACCGCTTGCAATTGGTCTGCGGTAACAGTTGGCTGTGCTTTAATACGGGTTAGCTCGCTACTGGCGAATTGATATTTATCGCGAAGCTTAGTCAATGCGGTTTGTAGCTGGGTCAGTTGGTCAATTAGGGTGCTCATGATATGATGTCTAGTCAGTAATCGAGTGAATAATCAAGTAAATCATCAAGAGCGACGTGATGGGCGCTCGTTGACATGAATAGCAAAAGGTTTTTTTGGTATAACTATAGCGTGAAGGCTTAAAATTTGAGTGATACTTATATTATTTTACCACTTTAATAATGCCATAGTTGACCGCATTAAGGCTAGTATTATCTCAATGTTGATATAATTTTTTGTGAAAAAAGGGTAAAGCGATGGATGATTATATTTCGGGTTGGCAAGATTGGACACAAGCATTTGAGGATTGGCATGACGTCACCATTAGTGAGTTACATGGGCTACTCTCAGGGGTGCTCAGTGTGTGTGATGCGCCAACCGAGCAAGAGTGGCAACTGCTACTGACTGAGCTGAGCTTTACCGAGCTTGAGCCAAAAGCGTTAGAGATAGTGACCGAAGAGGGCGAGGATATGGTGGCGGTGTTAACCGATGATGCTGATAGCTACCAGTTTATGCCGTTGTTGCCCGATGATGACCATCCACTCTATGAGCGTTTGATGGCACTTAAGAACTGGGCAAATGGCTTTTTGACAGGCTTTGGCGTCACCGATAGTGCGCTACGCCCGGAAGAAAATAGCCTGTTTAATGACTTGGCAAAAATCGGCGCGCTGCGGGTTGATGCGTATGATGAGGCGCTGCAAGGCACAGACAATGCTGAAGGCGAAGTTGAATATATGGAGCTACTTGAATTTGTGCGCATGATTCCTGTGAGTGTGTCACAAGGGCGAGTGCGTAAATCAGTCGCCAAGTTGCCGCTCATCGCAGGATTTGCGCTAAATCGCCCTGTGGGCAAAGCCCAAGAGATTGATGAGGAGCATTTGGATTTTATTGAGCAGCTACGGGATGATGAACTCGATTGGGAAGCAGAAAAAGATACCAATGATGATTTTGTTACCCATATGGTTATAGATGCCATGACAGGTAAAAAGCCGAATTGATGCTAACACCCTATTTCGACTAGATTTACCCTGATAGGGTGTTTTAATAGTTTAAAATTTGAGAAAAATGGAACGACTATGGGCTATCCATCCAACGCCGTAGACTGGTTAACAAAGCTGATTGGTTTTAATACTGTCAGTCGCTACTCCAATTTGCAATTGATTGAGTATGTGGCGGGCTATTGTGAGCAGTTGGGGTTGTCGCCACGTTTGACCTTTAATGCCGATAATACCAAAGCCAACCTCTTTGTGACTGTACCTGCGATAGGTAAGGGTGATACCGTAACGACAGGGGGTTTTGTGTTTTCGGGGCATACGGATGTGGTGCCCGTTGATGGGCAGGCATGGGATACCGATCCGTTTGTGGCGACCATTATAGAGGATAAGCTATACGGGCGTGGGGCTTGTGATATGAAGGGCTTTATTGCTTGCGCCTTGACCCTGTTGCCCTCTGTGGTGCAAGCAAGTCGCGATAGGATGCTCAACAAACCGATTCATCTGGCACTGTCGTATGATGAAGAAGTGGGTTGTTTGGGTGCGCCATTACTGCTTGCAGATTTAAAAGCGCAAGGGATTAAGCCCGACTACTGTATCGTCGGTGAGCCGACCATGATGAAAATGGTCACCGCGCATAAAGGCATCCAAGTGTATCGCTGCCGCGTGCATGGCAAATCGGTGCATTCATCGCTGACCCCGCAAGGCGTCAATGCCATCAGCTATGCTAGCAAAATTATCAATTTTATTGATGAATTAGCCGAACAATTGCAACAACGTAACGACCAAGACATGGCGTTTGACGTACCCTTTTCGACCTTGTCAGTGGGCACTATTACCGGCGGTACGGCAACCAATATCGTGCCCAACCTGTGCGAATTCACCTTTGATTACCGTAATTTGCCGCACATGAATGAAAGCCAAGTGATTGAGCCGATTCGCGCCTTTATCAAAACCCTTGAGCCTAAGATGCACGCCATTGACAGCGACACAGGCATTGAGCTAACTCGCAACGAAAATGTCCCTGCGATGACCGATAAAGATAGCCAAGCCTTGCAACAGCTCATTGAAAATTTGGTAGATGAACAGCAGCGCCATAAAGTAGCGTATGCTACTGAAGGCGGGCAGTTTACCAATGCAGGCATTCCGACGGTGATTTGCGGACCTGGCGATATTGGCAATGCCCATAAAGCCAATGAGTTTGTCAGTCTAAACCAACTAGCAAAATGCGAAAGCTTCCTACAGCAAATTCTTCAACAATGCTGTGACAGCCATTAAAAATTTTTGGAAATATCATGTCAAATCAATTAACCATACAGTTGTTGCCAAAGCTTCCCCAAAGCGAATTTGCCAAACGGCGTGCCAAACTTGCTGAACAAATGCCAAACAATAGCATTGCGATTTTGCAAACCGCACCCGCGCATATCCGCAACAACGATGCTGAGTACAAATACCGCGCCGACAGCAGTTTTTTCTACCTAACTGGCTTTGCCGAGCCAGAATCAGTCATGGTTTTGGAAAAAACTGACCATACTATCAAATACACTTTATTTTTACGTGAAAAAGACAAACTACGTGAGATTTGGGATGGTAAACGCGTGGGGCTTGAAGGTGCAACCGCAGAATTTGGCGCCGATAAAGCGATTGCCATTGGCAAAATTGATGAGGTGATGCCGACATTGATTTTTGGTAAAAAACACGTGTTTGCCCGCTTTAATAATGAGCTGATTGGCTGGCTTAATCAAGCCAAGCAGCTGCAGCGCGGCGAAGGTGTGGTCGATACCGTCACCAATATTGATAGCCTTATCAATGAAATGCGGCTGATAAAAGATGAGTGTGAAATTGCACGCATGAAAGTCGCCGCCCAAATCAGTGCTTACGGGCATATTCGCGCCATGCAAAGCGTGGCACCCATGATGCAGAAAAATCAGGGCAATGAAAGCAGACTGGAAGCTGAAGTCAACTATGCTTTTGCCCAATACGGCTGCGTACCCTCTTATAATAGTATCGTGGCTGGCGGCGACAATGCCAATATTTTGCATTATGTCGAAAACGACCAACCGCTGCAGGACGGCGACTTGGTGATGATAGATGCGGGCGCCGAATACCAACACTATGCAGGCGATATTAGCCGTACTTTTCCTGTGAGTGGCAAGTTCAGCGACGTGCAAAAACAAGTGTATGATATTGTGCTCAATGCCAATATCGCCGCGATCAACAGCCTAAAAGCAGGTGAACATGGCAAAATCCATCATGAAACTGCGCTCAAGGTACTGACCCAAGGCTTGATTGAGTTGGGGATTTTGACAGGCGATGTCGATGAGTTGATTGCTGATAAAGCCTACTTGCCGTTTTATATGCATGGCACAGGGCATTGGCTTGGCTTAGATGTGCACGATGCAGGGCGCTATACTGGCGACGACGGCAAACCCAGAAAGCTTGAAAAAGGCATGGTGATTACCGTTGAGCCAGGCTTGTATTTTGCGCATGACAATGCATTGGTACCCAAGAAATATCGGGGTATTGGCATTCGGATTGAGGATGATGTAGTCATTACCGAGGGTGATCCGCTGGTTCTCACCTGTGACGTACCAAAAACAACGGATGCGATTGAAGCATTAATGCAGCAAAAAGTTGATTCATAGATAGATTGATAGAGGCAAAGAAAAAAAATAGAAAAAAGAAAAGCCCAAGACAGCTGGGCTTTTTTACGGGCAATCGTTCATCGGGATGTTAGGCATCCGCTGATGGATGTGCCAAATGCTCGATTTTATCTTCGGGCAAGTTTGTCAATAAATGGATGCGCTGAGAGAGTTGGCGTAATACTTGGCTAAAGGCGGCTTTTTCCACATCACTATCGGCTGATACACTGTCGGTATCATTGATATGCCAATGTGCGCTTAGCGGGAATTTGCCATCAATGTCCGCATGTTGCTGTAAAGAATTGCACAGCCCAATCACCAAATCAATCTTTGGCGCGTTGTCTTGTAAAAACTGCTTGACGGATTTGGGCGCTAAGCCTGTGACGTCATAACCTTCTTGTTTTAATACCTCAAGCGTGAATGGATGCGCGCTAGGGGATGGCTCAACGCCTGCGCTATAGGCTACAAAACGGTCACTGCCAATTTTATTCAAAATGGCTTCTGCCATCAGGCTACGGCTAGCATTGTGCTTGCACAAGAACAACACGTTATAAGGCTGCGTCATCAATAATTTCCTTGTCATCAATCTGCGAACGGTCAACACGTTGGGACGTGCAATTTTTGATAATAAAATTTTACCGTTAATGGCAAAAAATTGCTATCAAAATCCCCACAATTGTGCAAGTTTAAACCGGTGACATTAACCGCTAAGTTTTGCCAGCAATTCGATATCAAATAGGTTAAAAAATTATTTATTCCAAAAAGTAATATTTAATATAAAAATAATTTACGTTTAATGGATTTTAAAAATAAAAGTTTTAAATAACTGATTTTATTATATTTTATGTAACTGCAAAAAAATAATGACTTGCTTGTATAACTTTTGGTTGGGTTTTGTGAAAAGAAAGTTTGACATTAACTATTGATTCATGAAAAATCTACATACTGCAAGATTCTCGTTGCAATTTTTTCATTTAATCACATTCGACTAGGGAGGGATTATGAGCACTAATCACAAGTCGTCTCATTCCCAGTGGAGCTCAAAGATTGGGTTTTTAATGGCTGCCGTGGGTTCTGCGGTCGGTCTTGGCAGTATTTGGAAGTTTCCTTACATGACAGGCGATAGCGGTGGCTCGGCATTTGTTATCGTGTTTATTATCAGTATCGCGCTTATTGGTTTTCCAGTGTTGGTCACTGAATGGCTGATTGGTCGACGTGGTCAAAGTAACCCAGCGGCAAGTTTTCGCAAAGCGGCGGTAGCCAATAACACCTCACCTGCCTGGAGTCTGCTTGGCTACTTTGGTATTTTAGCCGCTTTTATGATTTTGTCATTTTATAGTGTGATTGGCGGCTGGTCGCTTAATTACACCTTAAAAGCTGGTATCAATGCCTTTGGTGGTCTCAATGCCGATGCCACTGGCAAAATTTTTGAGACGATGTTAGCCAATCCAACCGAAATGACGTTGTGGCACACGGCGTTTATGGGCTTGACGGCGCTAATTGTGGCAGGTGGTGTATCAGCAGGTATTGAGAAAGCATCAAAAATCATGATGCCTGCGTTGGCTTTTATCCTATTATTTATCGTGGGATATAACGCGATTAATATGGATTTTGCCAAAGGCGCAGAGTTTTTGTTTAAGTTTGACTTGCAGCGTATGCAGGAAGTTGGCGTGGGCAAAGTGCTGATGGCGGCGCTAGGACATGCGTTCTTCTGTCTGTCACTGGGTATGGCGATCATGGTGAGTTATGGTTCATACCTAAAACAAGATGTTGATTTATTGGCAACCGCGCGTACGGTGATTATCTGGGATATTATCTTCTCATTGGCGGCAGGTCTTGCGATTTTCCCAATTTTATTTAGCAATCATCTTGATCCAGCGGCAGGTCCCGGTTTGGTGTTTGTGACCTTGCCAATCGCCTTTGGTCAAATGAGCCTAGGTGTGGTGGTGGGTACTTTATTCTTCTTGTTATTGACTTTTGCGGCATTGACGTCGTCGATTTCAATTCTTGAGCCCATTGTCGAGTTCTTGGAAGAAAAAACCCCAATGAGCCGTAAAATCTGTACGCTAGTGGGTGCAGTGGCAACGTGGGCAGTGGGTGTACTTGCGTTATTGTCATTCAATAAATTGTCTGATTTTGCGGTATTTACTATTCACAAAAACGGTAAAGACATCCCACAAGGTATCTTTGACGCGCTAGATTATACCTCCAGTAAAATCATGCTGCCTTTGATTGGTTTGGGTACCATTATCCTCATCGGCTGGTTTATCAACCAAGAATCGGTAAAACGTGAATTGGGGCTAGATGGCATGAAATGGACCATTTGGCAAATTGTGGTAAAATTTGTCGCACCGATTGGTATCATCGCCGTATTTTTAACGGAGTTACTGGGTTAATCCCAAGGGCTTTATCTCAATAGCTGTATGTAATTAATTGCTCACAATAAAAAACCCCGAATTTATCGGGGTTTTTTTCTTTCACTGAAACATTAATCGGTGCCATATTCTTGGCGTTTTGTGGCAAAAAAGCGCTCAAGTCGATCCATCGCTTCATGCAAATCTGATGCATTGGGCAAAAATACCACGCGAAAGTGGTCAGGCGCATGCCAGTTAAAGCCTGTACCTTGTACCATCAAGACTTTTTCTTGTAGTAATAATTCCATCATAAACTGCATGTCATCTTCGATTGGATAAATGTCACGGTCAATTTTTGGGAAACAATAAAACGCCCCCTGTGGCATGGTACATGAGATACCTTTAATGGCATTTAGGCGCTCGATAGCGATGTTGCGCTGCTGGTACAGGCGACCGGTTGGTGCGGTCAAGGCTTGCATACTTTGATAGCCACCCATCGCCGTTTGAATCGCGTATTGTGAGGGCACGTTGGCACACAGCCGCATCGATGATAGCATGGTTAACCCTTCAATAAAATCAGCCGCATGGTGTTTTTTACCCGATAACATCATCCAGCCTGAGCGAAAACCTGCGATACGGTGCGACTTTGACAAGCCATTATAGGAGATAACCAAGCAGTTTTTGGCAAGGGTGCACAACGGTACATGCACGGCATCATCATACAGCACGCGGTCATAAATCTCATCCGCCATCAGTACAAGCCCGTGTTTTTCTGCCAGTGCCACGATTTTTTTTAAATTTTCGGTAGAGTAAAGCGCGCCTGTTGGGTTGTTTGGGTTGATGACCACAATGCCTTTGGTGCGCTCATTGATTTTGCTTTCGATATCGGCAATATCTGGCTGCCAGTTGTCTGCTTCATTACACAGATAATGAACTGCTTTACCCCCTGCCAAATTCGTCGCCGCTGTCCAAAGCGGGTAGTCAGGCATAGGAATCAGCACTTCATCGCCATCATCCAGTAATGCTTGCATAGTCATCACAATCAGTTCAGAGACCCCGTTGCCCAAATACACATCGGCAACATCTACCGCTTCTAACAATCCTTTGGCTTGGTAATACTGCAAAATCGCTTTACGCGCGGCAAAAATCCCTTGAGAGTCTGAATAGCCAATCGCATTGGGCAAATTCATCGCCACATCTGATAAAATCTCTTGCGGCGCTTCAAACCCAAATGGGGCAGGGTTGCCGACATTGAGTTTGATGATTTTATGACCTTGTGTCTCCATGCGGTTGGCAGTTTGTAGCAAAGGACCGCGAATGTCATAGCACACGTTTTGCAGTTTGTTGGATTTGTTCAAAGTTTTCATGGTAGATACATCACTACTAGGTTTGGGATTAGGTGTGGGATGGTTGGGTTGAAAATTGGTAGCAGCGGGGGTGGTAGATTGAGTGGTTTGATCCTGCCGCGGGTTCGCTTGATTGGCATCGCTTAATGCTTGTGCTACAGTAGTATCATTGACCGTATGCGCTGCGAATGCTTGGGTGTTGACGTTATGACTTTCCACCCCAGTACCTGATAGCAAATAGCTTTCGCTGCACCCTAACAGACTGGCAAGCACAGGCAGTTTATTGGATACGATGCCATTGGAACCGCGCTCCCAATTAGAAATCGCGGCACGGCTAACTTTAGCACCAGCTTGGGTCATTAAATCGGCAAGTTCAGCAGTGGTCAAACCTTTGCTTTTACGCAGCTGCGTCAAGCGTTGTCCAGCCGATAGTTTAGCGTCAGTGTGCATAGCGGGGGAATTCCAGTTGAATATCAATGAATTTTATCAATGCTTTGTCAGAAATACTGACAAATTTAAAGTATAAGTATTGCAGATAACTGCCAATAGATAAATTACGCTTATCAGTATAATAATGCAAGAAAAACTTACAATTTTTTTAATTAACAACAAGGAGATTTGCTATGGAAGATTTTTACCAATTGTCCGCGACCGATATTCGGGGTCAGCTATTTGATTTTGACACCCTTAGAGGTAAAGTCGTATTGATTGTGAATACCGCGAGCAAATGCGGCTTTACCCCACAGTTTGAGGGCTTAGAAAAGCTATACCAAGCTTATAAAGACCAAGGATTGGTGGTGTTGGGTTTTCCCTGCAACCAATTTGGTCAGCAAGATCCTGGTAATGAAGCGCAAATTAGTGAGTTTTGCCAAATCAATTATGGCGTGACCTTTCCGATGATGGCGAAAGTTGACGTTAATGGTAAAGACACCCATCCTGTTTATCAGTTTTTAAAATCACAGCCACAAGGCAAGGGTATGTTGGGTGACGCCATCAAATGGAACTTTACCAAGTTTTTAGTTGATGCACACGGCAGAGTCGTAGATCGTTTTGCACCGACCAAAGCCCCTCAAGACCTTGAAGCGGATATCAAAGCACTACTGGCGCAACCGTGAGAAAAGGCGGGAGAGAAAAATAAAAAGGATTTAATTGGGGGAATTAAATCCTTTGGGTGACAAGCGATAGAGACATTGTTATTATTGTTATCTTATTATTCTTATTGTTAGCTATGACCTTGCTGGCCATGTAGGTATGATAAGGTTTTTATGTGACAACCACATGACATGCTCAGCAAAATTTTTTAAAAATTTTAATATTTGCCAAAAAAAATCATTGACAGCAAAAATAAATTCTCTATAATACCCACCACAGACGATGGGTCGTTAGCTCAGTTGGTAGAGCGTCTGCCTTACACGCAGAATGTCGGCGGTT
>NZ_DAMALV010000039.1:1604-21736 GCF_032069585.1 Moraxella sp. CTOTU48268 | reverse complement strand
ACTTATATACCTGTCAGCATTGCAAGAAAGTCTTTGACTCTAAAGACCTGGTATGTGACCACATTGTCAACACTGCCCAAGGCGGCACTGACGAGCCAACCAATCTACAAACCCTCTGCAATCCATGCCATGACAAAAAAACTCATGCCGAGAGCATGGCGGGGGGTATCAAAAAACTGTAAACCGATGGTCAGCGGACACCGCGCCCCCTCTCGTTTGCAAAAAAAATGTCATTTTTGGCAAAAAGTTAAAAATATTAACATGGTGACGTATGTCTTTGACAAAAAAAAAGAAGGCTTTTGCTAGAGCAAAGGTGGCGGGGTTATCAAACCGCGATGCCGCACTCAAAGCCGGGTATTCTGCGGGCACAGCATCATCCGCAGGCTCTCGCTTAGCGAAAGACGAAGACGTGGCTAAGTATTTGGCAAAAATCGAAACCGCCGCATTTAAAAGCGAAAACAATGAAGTCGAAATCGAAGCAAAAGACCCAATGGACGTGCTACTCAAGCAGATGAATTCGTTTGATGAGGATGTATCATTTAGGGCCGCCGCTGCATTGATGCCATATTTCCACGCGAAAAAAGAGTCAGTCGGCAAAAAAGAGTCACGACTAGACGAAGCAAAAGGCATTGCGGCAAACGACAGCCTCCCAAGCAACCAATTGGATTTAACCGAAACAGCTGAATATAAACACTACTCATGACTACACAATGGACGACAGCCTTGCCTGATTGGGAAGAGCGTATCGTCAAAGGTGAGTCTTTAGTGCCGTGCAAGCCCTTATACCCAAAGACTGGCGTCAACGCATTGCTCAAGTTTAAGCAGTTAGTTATCCAGGACATGATTGACTCGCCCACCTTTGGCGAAGTTAGTCGGCAATGGGTATTTGATTTTGTTGTATCCATCTTTGGAGCATACGACGAGGAGTCAAAGCGTCAAAAAATCACTGAATTTTTTTTACTAATCAGCAAAAAAAACACTAAATCAACATTGGCTGCCGGCATCATGATGACGGCTTTGCTAATCAATCGACGACCATCAGCGAGTCTAATTATTTTAGCGCCCACAAAAGAGGTCGCCGATAACTCGTTTATCCCGATTCGCGATATGATTAAAGCTAATGAGCGGTATCGGGTGCGTTTTAATGTATCTGAGCATACTCGCACTATCACTGACTTAAGTAACAACGCAACGCTCAAGGTGATTGCCGCTGAATCGGATACGCTTGCGGGGGTTAAAGCATCTTTTATCTTGATTGACGAGCTTTGGCTATTTGGCAAACGTGTCAAGGCGGAGAGTGTTTTGCGCGAGGCAACTGGTGGATTAGCAAGCCGCCCCGAAGGTTTTGTGATTTATCTGAGCACCCAGTCAGACGAGCCGCCAGCAGGGATTTTTAAGCAGAAGCTTGATTATGCGCGTGATGTACGTGATGGCAAGGCAGTCAATAACAAATTTTTGCCTATTATCTATGAGTACCCAAAGTCAATGCTTGATAATAATGAGCATCTTGACCCAAAAAACTGGTACGTCACAAATCCAAATTTAGGCGCATCTGTCGATACAGAGTATTTGATTAATCAGTATGAGCAGGTCAAAGACACAAAAGAGTCGCTACAAGACTTTATGGCAAAGCATCTCAATGTCGAGATTGGGCTATCATTGCGGGCTAATCGCTGGGCAGGGGCGGAATTTTGGCTTGAATCTGGCGAAGATTTTACCCTTGATGAGATGATTGAGCAGTGCGAAGTCCTTACAGTCGGCATTGATGGTGGGGGCTTGGATGACTTGCTTGGCTATGCAGTGGTCGGTAGGTGCAAAGATAACTATCATAAATGGCTACTTTGGACGCATGCCTGGTGCTTTGATAGTGTGCTTGAGCGACACAAACAAATTGAGCCGTTACTGCGAGATTTTGAATCTGACGGCGATTTGACTATCAACAAAAAGTCCGATGCAGGTAAAGATGCCAAGCAAGCCGCTGAAATCACTAAAAAACTGTTAGACAGTGGCAAGCTCCACTCAATCGGGTTTGATAATGCTAAAAAAGACGTCTTAGTCGATGCGTTTGTTGAAATTGGCATCCCTGAAAACATCATGTTTGGTGTATCGCAAGGGATTAGATTAGCTGGGTATATCCAAACCACTGAGCGTAAGTTGGCAGGTGGGCAGTTTATCCATGCTAATCAAGCACTCATGGCCTGGTGCGCAGGTAATGCCCGTGTCACGATGAAAGGCAACGGTATGATGATTGATAAACAGCAATCAGGCATTGCCAAGATTGATCCACTAATGGGCACATTCAACGCTGTAGCATTAATGAGTCAAAACCCAGAGCCACCAAAAAAATTGGATGAAGTGAGTGTATTTTTTGTTTGATATAAAAGTTAATGACCGCTACGGGTGGAAAATCCTGTAATCGCGTAGATTGTCCTGTTGGGGGCAATAGTCCGCTGTCGGTGAGTCCAACACCATCATAACCACCAATGACAGCACCTAAATTTAAAAAGATAAAGGCAAGTAGTTAATGACCAAAATTAACAATGATTACAGCGCAGGTTGTTTTCGCTCGTTTTTTGCTAACAAATTTGATGATGGCAGTAACACAGTAAAAGGGTTACCAAATTTAAAACACCAACCCAAAAACAACAAGCGAACCAAGTCAAAGATGAAACGAAAATAAAAGTCACTTTATCCAGTGGCTTTTTTTATGCCTAAATTTTGGAAAACACTATGAGTTTACACGGTTTTATCAACGTCACCACGACCGCCAATCAATCAGCGATTATCAATATTGATTGTATTACAACCATTGTTGCCAACGTGACTGACCGAAATTGCAAAATCTCAACCATTAACGGTGACGTTTACCCAGTATTTTTGTCAACTTGTGACGTTGCGGATTTAATTGAAAAAGCACAAGGTCAAATTAATATACCGCCATATGTCAAACCACCAAAAGACTTAGAAGCAACAGACTTGCGAGAAGTCAAAACATTTGGATTTTAACCATGACCAAAGCTTATTCAACCCTTAAAGTGAAAGCCGTCACTGACAACGGCGATGAGCGCATTATCACCGGCATTGCCTCAACACCAACACCGGACCGCGATGATGACATCATTGAACCAAGCGGGGCAAAATTTGCGCTACCCATCCCGCTACTGTGGCAGCACAACCATAACCAACCCATTGGCGAAGTGACTGAAGCCAAAATCACTGATGCTGGCATCGAAATCACCGCAAAAATCGCCAAAATCGATGAAGACGGCACGCTCAAAGACCGTATCGATGAAGCCTGGCAATCTATCAAATCAGGCTTGGTGAAGTGCTTATCCGTCGGTTTTCGCACGCTTGAATACAACTATATCGACTCGACCTGGGGACTGCATATCAAAGAGTGGGAATGGTATGAGCTATCCGCCGTCACTATCCCGGCAAACTCAGACGCAGTCATCACATCCGTGAAAGATTTTAAAAAGGCATTCGCCGATGGTGCAAGCAAAGCTCCCGCGCTTGGGAGTGATGCAAATAAAACACCATCACAAACCGATGCCACAAAAACCGCTCCTGTCGGCGTTACGACTGGGCAAGAAACTGCTAAACAGCAATCCTTTGTAACCCTTATTCCGCAACCAAGCGGGGGAGTTAAATTATTATGACTTATCAAGAACAGCTAGCGCGTGTCAAAGCGACCATTGCTGCCAAACGCAAAGCAATGGGCGATGTAATGACCAAAGCCGCCAAAGAAGACCGCACCCCAAACGCTGATGAAAACAGCCAAATTGAAGCCCTTGAAGACGAAATCAAACAGCTTGAACGCAATGAGCAGCGTTTAATTGGGTTGATTAAGTCACTCAATGCCGCTGAAAACCTAACCCCTGTTGCTGGTGAAAATCCAGAACAAGCAGGTGCAAGTGCCGATGGCGAAAAAGAACCTCAAAATACAGGTAAAAACGTGACAGTAACCGAACCAAAACTTGCACCAGGTATCGGCTTTGTGCAAATGGCAAAGGCGAAAGCCCTGTCAGCTAAACTAGCCACGCAGGGCAGTTATGTGTCCGCTGTTGAAATTGCCAAATCAGCGGGCATGCACCCAAAAGTTGTTGAAGAGCTACAAAAAGCCGTTGAGGTTATGTCAACAACCAATGCGGGTGTGTTGGTGCCAACTACACCGCTGACCGATGAATTTGTTGAATTGCTACGTGCTGACACTATCGTCGATAAATTAGCATCAAAAATGCGCAAAGCTGATTTTAATAGCACGATTGCAGGTATGGCGACTGGCGCAACATCACAATGGGTGGGTGAAGGCGAGGCCAAACCTGTGACCAATGCGACTTACAACAGTGTGACATTAAAACTCCACAAAGTGGCAGGTATCTCTGTGCTAACCGAAGAGTTAAGCCGGTTTAACTTGTTTAAAGCCGATCAGCGGATTTTGGCTGATTTGATTGAGTCAAACCGTATGCTGATTGACTTAACCTTTATCGATGACCAAGCCCAAAATGAGCGCCGCCCCGCAGGCTCACTAAATGGCGCAACCATCACCGATGTATCTGCATCAGATGCAACGACCATCAAAGCTGCATTGGCGGGACTACGCCGTCAGTTTATCAGTGATAATTTGAGCTTGAGCGATGCGGCTTATATCATGTCTGAAACACGGGCCAATGAATGGGCAGAACTTGAAACGCCACTCGGTGCGCCAGTTTTCCCAGGTCTGCAAGCGGATAAAGGTGAAAAAACCATTAACGGCATCCCTGTTATTGAATCTGAAAGTGCAGGTACCATCGTTGAGCTAGTCAAAGCCAGTGAGTTTTATTTGGCGGATGAAGGTCAAGTCGAAGTGGCGTACAGCAAAGACGCAACTATCACGATGCCTGATGGCAAACTGGTGCATTTATTCCAAGAAAATAAAGAAGCCATCCGTGCTGAGCGCTTTATCACTTGGGCAAAACGTCGTCAAAAAGTGGCAGCCGCGTTACGCTTTGCTGCTTAATCTGAAGCGAATTATCCAAAAACAGTCCTACTTAACCGCAGGGCTGTTTTTTTATGCGTTGGCGTTGGTAAGGTCCCTCCTATCTCCTGCTTATCAGCGTTAACGCATAAACAAATAGCCGATTTTTGGATAACACTATGCTAATTAAATACCTTAAAAACGCCCCAAATGCCTATGCAGGTGATATCAAAGACATCCCAGATGAGCAAGCAAAAGTCTTGATTTTAACCGGCTATGCCAAAGAGCACCCCTCAAAAGAAACAAAGACACGTACCAAAGCGGATAAAGCCGACACCCAAACCGACCTTTTAACCGAATCAAATACCACAACTGACAGCGAGTAATGACATGAACTGGTTAAACCGCTTATTTGGCAGAAAATCAATAACACCTGTCAATAATGGCGGTGGCTGGACAAACATCGGTACAACAACGGTCAATGAGCCGTTTACGGGGGCATGGCAACGCAACCAAGAGCTTAAAACCACGGATTTATTCTCGTATCACACGGTTTTTGCCTGTGTCACGCTGATTAGTGGCGATGTAGGAAAATTGCGTTTTCATCCCAAGCGCCTTAAAGATGGTGTGCTAACCATCACCAAATCCAAAGCAACACGGATTTTTAAAAAGCCAAACAACCTACAAACTTGGCAGCAGTTTGCTGAGCAATGGATTAACTCAAAAACCAAACGCGGCAATACCTACGTTTGGAAACAACGCGATATTTTTGGCGACGTGTATCAATTGCATGTACTCAATCCAGACCGCGTACAACCGCTTGTCGCTGACAATGGTGACGTGTTTTATCAAATCGCCCGTGACAAGTTATTTAACATTGATACTGACACAGTAATGCCAGCGTCTGAAATTATCCATGACCGTTTTAATTGTTTGTATCATCCTCTGGTTGGCCTTTCGCCCATCACTGCGTGTGCGATATCGGCAGCGCAAGGCATAGCCATCCAAAACAATCAAACCGTTTTATTTAAAAATGGTAGTCGCCCTGACGGGGTGTTGTCAGTACCAGCGGCAATATCGGAAGAGAAAGCACGCGAAATTAAAGCGCAATGGCAAGCAACGCATAGCGGTGTCAACCAAGGCGGCGTGGCAGTGCTGGGCGATGGCGCTAAATATGAAATCATTTCCATCTCAGCCGATGATGCGCAGCTGATTGATCAGTTGAAACTTACTGGCGAAATCGTTTGTAGCGTATTTCACGTACCGCCGTTTAAGGTGGGCATTGGCTCAATCCCAACCGGTACCAAGATTGAAGATTTGAACGAAATCTACTATAGCGACTGTCTGCAACACTACATTGAGTCCATCGAAAATCTACTCGATGCTCATCTTGAGCTTGAAGACGGCGTAGAGACCGAAGCGGATTTAAAATCACTAATCCGCATGGATAGTACAAGTAAGATTGATTATCTCACTAAAGGCACACAAGGCGGCATTATCGCACCCAATGAAGCGCGCGCCGAGCTTGGCTACGCACCTGTCATGGGTGGCGATACTCCACTTATGCAACAACAAAACTACTCACTTGAAGCATTGGCCAAAAGGGATGCAAAAGATGACCCATTTAGCAAGGATTTATCCCCACCAGCGCAAACGGCTGAAGATACCGCAAAAACGGTTATCCATAACCACTATCAACCGCCAAATACACCAGAAACGCCACACGATACAGCAAAATCAGCGACAAAACCTGAATTTGACGACCTGTATAAAGGCAAGTTTGACGCCGATGTCGCCTATGCAAAAGGCGATTTTGTCAGTAAAAAAGGCGGTCTTTGGGTGGCTACAGCGGCTAGCCAAGGCGATTTTAGCCATGAAAACTGGAAATTGGTCTCTAAAAACGGGGGTGAACAGTGAGTTACGCCACCCTTGAGGACGTCAAACAGCATTTGCGCTATGACGACAATAGCAATGATGTGGTTTTGCAAGCCTATCTAGATGCCAGTGAGCAAGTGATTAATCGCTTTATCACCGATGCGGTGACGGATGACATGCAGCCCGCGCTAAGAGCAGCCACCTTATTACTTTGCGGTTATCTGGACGATGACCGCAATAGTGAGACGGTGCAAAACTTTAGCCCCACATTTAGCGGATTGCCGCATAGTGTGCAAATGCTATTGCAGCCGTATCGCGCGCCAACGGTGGTGTGACATGCAAGCCATTTACTATTTTATCCAAGTTTGTTTGGCTTGCGGCATTGCGGGGCTAATTGGCATTTTGCCGTTTTATTTACTATTGGCACTGGTAAGGGCTAAAAACAATGAAAGCGAGTAAATTACGGCAGCGTATTACGCTGATTACAGTGACGACAACACAAAGTCCAACTGGCGGTAGCCCTAAGACTACGTACACCGAAGGTCCAACAATCTGGGCAAATATTGAGCCATTGTCAACACGTGATGTCATCCAAGCTAAAGCGGCAGGCAGTCAAGTTACTTTACGCTGTATTATCCGTTATCGCAAAGACATCAACTCCACCAATCGCATCAAATACGATGGCAAAACCTACAAAATCGATGGCGAACCACTGGCGGATAAGGGCAGTGGACGCGAATATCTAACTTTACTTTTGGTGAGCGTATGATCACAACAGACGTACAAGTCGTGGGGTTACGTGAGCTTGATGACGCGCTTGCCCAGTTTAGTGACAAAGTTGCTAAAAAAGCATTGGATAGCGCATTGTCCTACGCAGCGACTCCAATCGTTAAAGAAGCAAAAGTCAAAGCTGCGCTTGCAAATGAGCCGCATGAGATGGTGTATGGTAGGGCAGGTAATAAAGTTACTGTTCAACCAGGCTTGTTAAAATCGTCGATCCGAAAACGTAGACTCAAGAAAAAGGAGCTTAACGAACTAGGGGTGTCAGCTGGTACCGCGATTTATATTGGTAAAGGCACTAAACAAAAACTCTATCCCCGTTATTGGGTATTTGTCGAGTATGGTACATCAAAGCATGCGCCAGCGCCGTTTTTACGCCCTGCATTTGACACCAAGGCACATGAAGCCATTGAACGATTTAAAGCTAAATTGCGTGAAAACATTGAAAAGGAAGGTGGCGTTATTGCAGGCACAGGGGGTAATGAGTGAATTTAGGACAACAGCTTTATCCAATTTTATCACCGCTTGTTGGAGGACGTGTGTTTCCTATGCAGCGCTGGGAAGGAGCAAATAGCGCCACCCCTTATGTCATCTATTCCAAGGTGTCGAGTATCCCAGATAATACGATGGATGGCTTTAGCGGTCATGAGTATGTGCGGGTACAAATCGATATTTATCATGAAGATTATGACGAATTAGATGCGCTCGCCATTCAAGTTATAGATGCTATTAATACAGGTATCCCACTTTCAGAATTTTTAAGCCGTCAAGAATTGCCCGATGATGATACTGGGCTATATCGCCAATCAATGGATTGGCAACTATGGACATCAACCTAAAATCAACTAACGCCTAGGAGTTAATCATGGCAGATCAATCCGTCGATAGCTTTTACCAGCTAAAGTATTCCACCGATGGCACCGCTTATAAAAAAGTGCCAAAATTGCAAAACGCAGACCCACCGCCCCGCAAAAAAACACTGGATGAAGTCACCGCCACCGATGATCACGTCAAAGTCGAAGAGCCGGTAGATTTTTATGAAGGGGGCGAAATCAAGGCAGAGATTGCCTATATCGAGTCTGACCCCGACCATATCGCACTCAAAAAAGCCTACGATGACGGTACTGAACTTAACTGGCAGTATATCTTTACTCAAGCGCCATCGCTCAGCCAGCAATTTAAGGGCCGCATCAGTGATTGGACACCAAAAACTGACCCCAAGAAAAAATTGCGTATCGAAATGGCTATCACCATCACCACACAGCCAACCAATGTGACAGTTATCTAACCATACTAAAGTCATTTGATTAGTTAAATGGCTTTATCCATTAAATCAAAAATGAAAAGGTAATATTATGAGTTTTAAAGCAGCATTATTAGGTGCCGTTGTCTCTGGCGGTTTGCAACCCGTACCATACACTGACCCAACCACGGGCGAAAAAGCATTTTTAAAACGCTTTACCATCGGTGAACGTGAAGCCTACTACAAGCAGCTGTCAAAAGCAGCAGACGGCAAAGGCAATGCGACTGCCATGTCATTGTTTTTGGTAGATGCTAATGGCAATCGTATCTTTAACGATGAAGACATTGATAGCTTAGCACAGTTGCCAGATGTATTTTTTGACAACGCGATGAAAGCGTTTGCCGAAATCAACGAACCCAAAACCACGGTCGAGCAAGCTGAAAAAAACTAAGAGCCGCGTACCAAACGCGGTTTTTGTTTAAGTTAGCTGGGCATCTTGGTATGACCGTTGCGCAATTAAAATCATCGATGGATATCGACGAGCTTGCGCACTGGATGGCGTATGACCAGATTGACCCTATTGGCGGGTATCGTCAAGATATTAATTTTGCCATGCTTGCAAATGTATCAGCCAAAATAGCTGGCGTTGAAGATACCAAGTTATCTGATTATTTGGTCTTTGACCCTGACCCAGTGGATGAAGACGAGCGTGAGCGCCGTGAGCAAGCTGAGCAAATAGCCAAATGGCAAGCCCAAACGCTTGAAATGCAGCAATATTTTGAGCATTTGAAAGTCAAAAAGCCATTGCCCAGTCAGTGACTTTTGTTTATGCTGTAATCTTACCGAATTGTTACTAAAGGGATTACAGCATGGCAAAACTAATAGCATGTAAGGATTGTGGTCATCAAGTAAGTAAAAATGCCACACAATGCCCCAATTGCGGCGCAAAAATAAAACGTACATCGCCCATTTTAAATATCATTGTTGGTATTATCCTACTCTCAATTGTGTGGGCAATGATCAAGTCGTGCAATAGTGAAACATCAACACAGGCACCAACGACACAAAACAGCGCCAACAATCAATCATTGGTAGGTAGTGCATCAGCGGCCAAAGAAACACCACCCGAAAAACCAGTAGCCGCATCAAATTGGCGATATGACAGCGATGTTGACAAAATGCGTGGTAATACCACTTATTATGCTGACGCAACATCATTAAATAGTGCAAATTTCCAATTCCCTTACCAGGGCGAATCGCACTTACACATCATCCTACGCAATAAAGGCGAGGGCAATGATGTGATGTTTAGTATTGATAAAGGGCAATTTCATTGCAGCTATGATGGGTGCGAAATATCGGTTAAATTTGATAATGAAGCGATAAAGACTTACATAGTCAACGAAGCAGATGCCGGTAAAAATGATGTCGTCTTTTTAGCATCGGGCGAAGACGCTTTTATCAAAAAGCTAAAAACATCCAAAAAAGTAATCATTGAAGCACCATTTTTCCAAGAGCCGCGCACCCAGTTTGATTTTGATACTGCCGGACTCGAATGGAAACGTTAAAGAATACATTACTAAAAAACCCACTCATTGCAGTGGGTTTTTTATTGCCAAAAATTAACAATCGGAGTAAATCATGTCAACTGTATTAGGACAAGCGCAAATTATCTTGACCGCCGATACGGCACGATTTACGTCCGAAATCAATAACGCCCGCAATCTATCCGTGAATAGTTTTGCTGATATCAAAAGAAGTGCGCAAGAGATTGCAAAAGTTAGCTTAATGGGGGTAGTAGCGGGTGCAACTGCTGGCGCAACCGCATTGGCTGCCATGACTACTGAACAAGTAAAACTGGCAAACGAGTTATCCAAAACCGCCCAAGTCGCAAACACATCTGTTGCCGCTATCCAAAAATACACATTTGCTGCCAAGGCTGCAGGTACTGAGCAAGACAAACTTGCGGATATTTTTAAAGACACGCAAGACAAAGTCGGTGATTTTTTATCAACTGGCGGTGGTGAGTTACAAGACTTTTTTAAAAATGTTGCACCACAAGCAAACTTGACTGCTGATGCACTGCGTAAAATGTCAGGCCCAGAAGCACTGCAAGCCATGTATAACGCGATGGACAAAGCCAATCTCAGCCAATCTGAGATGGTTTTTTACATGGAAGGCATCGCTGACGAAGCGTCAAGCCTTATCCCGTTGCTTGCTGATGGTGGTGCGGGCTTTAAGCTATGGGCGGACACTGCTGAAAACGCAGGCGCTGTCATGGATGAAAAAACCATCCGTGCAAGTCAGGAACTAAAAGCCTCGACTGATTTACTTAATCTGTCCTATCAAGGTGTTAAAAATCAACTCACCCAAGCGCTTATCCCTGTATTAAGCGACTTGGCAGGTGATTTAGTTAAAGATGCCAATCTAAAAAATCAGGCAAAAGCTGCAGGGGATATGCTTGCGCAAGGCTTTAAATTTATCGCCAAGACAGGTCTGGGTGCAGTCGCTACTTTTGACATGATGGGCACCGCCTTGGGCGGTTTGCTAGCCATGATTGGTCAGCTTGGCAATGGGGTAGACTGGAATAGCCCGTATGCTTTTTTTCAGATGGGCAAAAATTTTCTGGTAAACAATAAAGCCGCTGCCCAAATTGGCGTCAATGTATTAGATGATCTATCAAACAAACTCGGTACTTATGCCACTAAGATGGAATATATCGATAAGCTAGGCACTAATGGCACCAATGCGACTGTATCGGCTTACGTCAAACTAAATAATACCATTGATCAGCAAAATGCCAAACTTGGCAAAACAGGCGCACAAATCCAAGAACAACTCGAAAAAGAAAAAGAGCTTGCTAAAGAGCGTGAAAAATCAGCCAAGTCGCTAGAAAAAGTTCAAGCACGTTTGGTTGGTATCAGCGGAAATAGTGGTATTGGCAGTGGCGCGCATTTGGATATTCGTGTGTCTGGTGGTAGTCGTCGATTAACTTCAGCTGAATTAGTACGTTTCCAAGCTGATGGCAAACCGTTGACCGCCTATCGCAAAACATCGGATTACGGTTATCGTGGTGACATTGGCGTTGAGGGCGCATCCAAATACCATCGCGGCATCGATTTTGCGATGCCAGTTGGTACACCAATCACCTCTAAAGTACCTATTAAAAATGTTAGTAATTTTTATGACAGTAAAGGCGGTGGTTACGTTCAGCGCATTTTATTTGCGGATGGTTTATCAGTTGACTTGTTGCACCAATCACCAGCATCAAAAGGTATTAAAGGTGGTTCAAGCGGTATCAATACGCCTTATGCAAAAGCGCAGGACGAAGCCTCACAGTTGATTGCTCAACAGAAAGATACATCAGCGCGTGAAGCTAAAAACCTTGCTGACAAACAAGCGCGAGAAGTCGAAAAACAGCGTCAAGATGCTGAACGCGCGCTCAAAGAGCAGCTTGATTTACAAGCGCGTCTCAAATATGAATATGCCGGTGAAGAGACCAAGCGCGTTATCGAGCATCAAAACAAACTGAAAGAAATTGCCAAGGTCAATAATGCCAAACTGCAACGAGAGTTAATTACTCAAGAAAATGCACGGTTTGAAAATGCAAACGAAAAGGCACAGCTTGAATATGATGTTAAATTTCAAAAAGCGACAGAATGGCAGCAGACTGAAGAAGAGCGCATTAAAAACAATGCTGAAATCGAAAGACGTGAAACTAGGCTTACCGTTGGCTTGCACAAAGACCTTGTCACGGCAAGAATCAATGAGATTAATGCCAAAGAGCAAGCTGCATTGCAACAAGCGCGAAAGGGGTTTGAAGATGAACTAACATCCATCAATAGCTATAAAACTTCAGCCGTTGATAAAATTCGAGCAGATTATCAAACCAAGGTTTTAGCCAATGACCGTCGCACTGATATCAGTCCAGAGCAAATAGCCACATTACGCGAAGCCATGACAGGGCAAATGAACAACGAAATTCATTTTGCCCGTAAAAGCGTTGCCGACCCATACAACAGCATGATGGCGGAATTTAACGGCACCAGTGAGTTGCAAAACTTGCAAAACCAACTAGATCAGCGCCTTGAAATCATCAAAGCGTATGAAAAAGAGCATACTAATGTTGCAGATGAGGCTGCAAAAGCTAGAAAACTGATTAATGATGATTTTGTGAATCATCAAAAAGCAATTTTAGTCGGTGGTTATGAGCAAACATTTGGTGCGATGGCGAGTATTGTTAGTGCATTTGGTGGGCAACAATCACGCGCTTATCACGTTCTGGCAAATATTGAAAAAGGCTATGCCCTGCATAAAGCTTGGCTAAAGTCTAAATCTGCAATACTTGATGCTTATGCAGATACCAGTGGTAGTGTTTGGGCTAAGGCTGCTGCCGCCGCTAAAGCTGCGATGGACACTGGATTTATGACCGCAGCTATCAGCGCAATCCAACCCAAAGGCTTTATGGACGGCGGCTACACGGGCAACATCCCAACCAATGCCCGCGCAGGTTACGTGCATGGTCAAGAGTACGTCTTTGACGCCCCGTCTACCAAGGCGATTGGCGTTAAAAATCTTGACCGTATTCGCAAAGGCGAAGGCATTGGCGGTGAAACCAATATCAGCGTTAACGTCACAGTCAATAGTGATGGTACTAGCAGCGTCGAGTCACAGCACCAACTGGGCAAAGAAATGGGTGATGCAATGGCGGCAGTGGCGCGTAAAGTCGTGAAAGGCGAACTTGGTCAAAATGGAATGATTTACAAAGAAATCCGGAGACGCTAATGCAAACCTTTAAATGGAAGCTGGATATGGGTGCCGGTAGCGACACCCAGTTTGCGGTCAACAAAGTGCAGTTTGGTGACGGCTACACTCAGCTATCGACCCACGGCATCAACAACAAACGCAAAGCGTGGTCAGGCACTAAGACTGGCGACTTGGCGACTGTGATACAGCCAATCATGGACTTTATCGACGCTCACCAGGGCGCCATCCCGTTTTTGTGGACTGACCCACATGGACAAACCAAGCAATACACCTGTGGCGGTTACTCGACACCACAGCGAAAAGCCAATTTTTGGCAAATCTCGCTCAAGTTTGAGCAATTTTACGGATAAAAGGACCGTTAATTATGGCAACTGCAATCAACAAAACAATCATGCACAAAGTCTGGTTTGTGCCAATGTCTTATCACGAGTTAGTGCGAGTCGATAATGACTTAGTCGCTAAAACCGCAACCGCTACGTTTGCAAGCTACTTTAATAAAGACGCACGCGACAACGGCGCACAGCCGTTATCTCATGTCAGTGTGATTTTAAAAGATGTTGAGCAAGCGGATAACTCAAACTTTGTCACCTTGGCGGTGCAAGCTGATGGTGACTTAAAAGACGGCAAAGTGGTGTAAATGCTAAACAATGACTTTCAAAAGTTGGGCGTTACAGGGTTAATCACCCTGTATCAGCTTGATGCCAGCAATGTCGGTGCCGGGGTATTTTATTTCCATGGTCACAATGACGGCGATATCATCTGGCAAGGCAAAACCTATCATGCAATCGCAATCACGGCTGATGGGCTTGAAATGCGCGGCGATGGCAAAGCATCGACACCGACGCTGCATTTAGCCAATGTGTTTAACGGCATTGTAGGCGGCTTGTCTGCCCTATGCTTACAGTTTAATGACTTGGTCGGGGCAAAGCTTACGGTCATTCATACGCTTGCTAAATATCTTGACGGACAGCCAACGGCAAGCAGTGAGCATAAAAAACAAACGTGGTATATCGAGCAAAAAACTGATGAAGACCACAGCCAAATCAGCTTTGAATTATCAAATCCTGTGGACTTTGAAGGGCAAAAAATTCCTTTGCGCCAAATCACTGGTTATTGTAACTGGGCGGTGTGCGGTCGCTATCGCGGTGAGGAGTGTGGCTACATGGGTGTTGCACGCTTTACCAAAGACGGACAGCCCACCGATGACCCAGCCTTAGATAAATGTGGCGGTCGCTTATCTGATTGTAAATTACGCTTTGGTGAGTATGGCGAACTGCCATTTGGTGGTTATCCAGCAAGCTCGCTAGTGTGAGGTATTATGCTAACAAAAACCAATCAAGCCGATATCTTGGCGCACTATCAAGCGTGTTTACCCAAAGAATGCTGCGGGTTACTTGTTAAAACTGGGCGCAAAATCAGCTATCAACCGTGCAATAACTTAGGACAAGGCAACGATGTTTTTATCCTTGACCCTAAAGACTGGGTACAAGCCGAGGCAATGGGCAATATCGTAGCGATTGTGCATAGTCACCCCAACGGCGATATTTTGCCATCGGACAGTGATAAGGTGCAAATGCAGGTGCATGGCTTACCGTGGGTAATTACCAATGGTAAGGACTTTGATACGCATTACCCAACACCCTTTACTGCTCCCCTGGTGGGTCGAGAGTATCACCACGGCATGCTTGACTGTTTTGCGATTGTGCGTGATTACTTTGCGCGTGAGATCGGCATCAAGATTGATGATTTTGAGCGCACCGACGCATGGTGGGAAGACCCTAATAACCCCAGTCTATATCTGGATAACTTTGAACAGCAAGGCTTTGTGCAGGTTGATAACTTGCAGCCGCATGACGTGATTTTGTGCCGGGTGGGTAAAACCCACCACGTTAATCATGCGCTGATTTATCTGGGTGATTATCAGCTACAAAGCGAGGATGTGCCGCCAACGCTTGGCGATATCGTCTTACACCACCCCTACGGTGGATTGTCACGGCGTGAAATCTATGGTGAGAATTGGCAACGGCGCGCAGTAATCACTGTGCGTCATAAGGATTTTGTATGAAACTCATTATCTTACACGGCCTCTTGGCTAAAAAATTTGGTAAGCAGTTTCGGCTTGATGTGCAATCAGCATTTGAAGCAAGTCATGCCTTAGCCTGTCAGTTGCCCAAGTTTAAAAAATTTATGCTTGATAGCGAATCACAGGGCTTAAAGTTTGCCGTATTTATCGGTGATAAAACCAAAGCCAAAAACTTAAAGCAACTGGGTAAAAATATTGGTGAGCGTGAACTTAACGATGTCACCGACAAGGAAGTGATACACATTGTGCCGCAGGTAGTTGGCGCTGGTGGTGATGCGTTTAATTGGCTGCAGGTGATTGGTGGGGCAATCATGGTCGGCGTTGGTCTATTTGTACCAGGTTCGCAAGCATTAATCGGCGCAGGTATAGGGTTGATGCTTGGCGGTGTCGCAGGGCTACTGATGCCAACGCCAAAACTGGGGCAAAATGACCCCGATGGCAACAAAGCCAACTATGGATTTGGCGGCGCAGTGACAACCGTGGCGCAGGGCAATCCTGTGCCGATACTCTACGGTGAGCGAGATGTGGGCGGATTTATCTGCTCAGCGGGGATTTACACAGAAGATAGCAAGTAAGGGTAAACAATGTTAGTACAAGGTCATAAAAAAGGTGAAAGCAACCCACGTACCCCCGTGATTGCACAAGACAGCGTATCAAGCGTGCAAACTGTCAAGATTTTATATGGCTTGGCAGAAGGCGAAATCGCAGGCTTGGCAAACGGGGCGGAATCCATTCGCCTAGAGAAAACCCCTATTAGAACCAATGGCGTGGATAATTTTAAAAACGTCAGTTTTGACGTTAGAAATGGTACCAATGACCAAAGCCATATTGCAGGGTTTGACAGTGTTGTCAATGAAATCGGCGTATCCGTCGAATTACGCCATGACCGCCCTTTTACCCGTGCCTTTACTAACTTACAGTTATCAGCGGTGGCGGTACGCCTTAAATGGGATAGACTTGCTCAAACAAATAAGGATAATGGCGATGTGTCAGGCTATCGTATCGATTATGCCATTGATGTAATGACCGATGGCGGCGCGTGGATTGAAGCACTCAGCGCAAAAGTCGAAGATAAGGCATCGACTGGGTATGTGCGCACGCACCGCATTGACTTACCTACTGCTAAAAAAGGCTGGCAAATCCGTGTGCGCCGTATTACCGCAAATAGCACCAGCGAGTATATCAGCGATAAAATGTATGTCGATGCGGTACAAGAGATTATTGACAGCAAATTATGCTACCCGAATACCGCGTTGCTTGCATTACAGTACGATGCCAAATCCTTTCAAAATATTGCCAAATTGGCGGTGCGCTTAAAAGGTAAAATCATTCGTGTGCCTAGCAATTATAATGCACAAACTCGCACTTATAATGGCTTGTGGGACGGTACATTTATCGAGGCATATAGCAATAATCCTGCCTGGGTGTTTTATGATTTGTGCCTATCAAAACGCTATGGCATCGGCTCACGCCTTGACGCATCCATGGTGGATAAATGGTCGCTGTATGAGATGGGTCGCTATTGTGACGAGTTAGTCGATGACGGCAAAGGGGGCAAAGAACCACGTTTTACGGTCAACCTGTACCTGCAAAAAACCGAGGACGCTTATCATGTGTTGTCACAGCTTGCGGGTGTGTTTCGTGCGCTAAGCTACTGGAATGGTCAGTCAATTGTCGTTAATGCCGATGTACCCAAAGACCCAGTATTTACGTATAGCCGGGCCAATGTGGTCGATGGTTTGTTTAAATACACAGGCAGCCGCGCACGTGACCGTCATACAGTGGTAAAGGTCGCTTGGGATGACCCCAACAACGATTTTGAAACCGACTATGAATGGGTAAAAGATGAAGAAGCCATTGCACGCCTTGGCATTCGTCAGCTTGATATCTCAGCGTTTGGCTGCACGTCACAAGCCCAAGCCTATCGTGTCGGACAATGGGCGTTGCTTTCTGAGCAATTAGAAACACAGCAAGTATCGTTTAAAACGGGCTTAGACGGTTTTATCCCACAAGTGGGCGATATAATCAATGTATCGGATGAAATCTTTGCAGGTCGAGCCAACGGCGGACGTGTGTCTGCAATTAATACCGCCAAAGATGCCGTGACACTTGATCGTGATGTTGTCGCAAAAGTTGGCGATACGCTACTTATCAACGGGGCAGACGCCACCGAAAGCCGTGCGATTGTGGCGGTTAATGGGCGTGTCATCACTGTCGATAAACCTTTTGATAGTATCGAGCCGCAACACGTCTGGGCGATTAATAGCCCTGATTTGCAGTTGATGCAATTTCGGGTGATGTCGATTACTAAAGATGATGAAACCTTTACGATTACCGGCGTGCAATACGAGCCTAAAAAATTTACAGGCATTGAGTCAAGCGTTAAAGTCACACCACGTAAAATCACCGTTAATGACGCCTATCGTATCGATGCGCCTAGCTTTGTTAATCTGTCACAGTCGATTGCTACGCACCAAGGGCAAGCCGTCACTACCCTTACTATTAGTTGGGGGCAAGTGGCGATGGCAAGTCATTATCAAGTTGAATGGCGCAAAGATGGCGGCAACTGGATAGTTATGCCTAAACAAAGCGGTGTATCTGCTGATATCGTCGGCGTGTATGCGGGCAACTATGAAGCGCGTGTCACTGCAATATCACCGTTTGACGTGGCAAGTCTTGCTGCCAATTCAGCACTTACCACTATCACAGGTAAACAAGGTAAACCGCCTGCGCTTGCGAATATCAAAGCCGTGGGTAAGCTGTTTGGCATGGACGTGTCATGGGTATTTGCCAACGGCTCAAGTGATGCTAACTATACTGAGATACAAGTCGCAAGCAATGCCAATGGCTCAGATGCAGTGTTATTAGGTATATACTCTTACCCTACCAATAATACTACTATCAATGGTTTACAAGGTAATTTAACCCAATACTACCGTGGGCGTATCGTCGATAAACTAGGCAACGTGTCGGACTGGTCAAATTGGGTAAGCGGTACTACGGATGCCAGTGCCGATAAAGTCTTAACGCTGTTAAGCGGTCAAATCACCCAAACGCAACTTGCACAAGATTTGGCAGCACCGATTGGCAAAATCCCCACGCTTGAAGCAGGCGTTGCCAAGATACCAAGCATTGAGACCAGTGTTGCTAAAATACCCACGCTTGAAATTGGTGTAGGTAAAATCCCAAGTATCGAAACAAGCATCAATGCGATTAGTCAAAACCTGTCTGTAACCAATGCAAATTTAGCATCAGAATCAGCCAACCTTAATACGGCGGTAGCTGATATTGAGAAAAGCAAGCAAGCGATTGCCAACACGATTGTTGATGTGGATACACTCAAAAAAGATGGCGCGGATTTTAAGCAAGAGATTAGCGGCATCAAGACACAGCAAAATTCTTTGTCTAGCGAGATACAGACGATTAATAGCAGTTATGCCAGTGCCGACCTTGCTTTATCTCAGCGAATTGACACGATTAAATCAGCAAGCGATAAAGCTGCTGCAGACATCACAACGATTAATCAAACTAAAATCGACGCTAATCAAGCGCAGGCTATTGCAACAACCACAACTAACGCCAAATTCGATGCCTTGTCAGTGGGTGGTCGTAACCTTGTATTAAAATCTAAGCAAAATTTTACGAGCAGCAATTATTTGGTCGCATCGTATGTGCTGTCAGAAGAATTGACCAGTGGGACTTATACGATAAGAGTTAAAGGCGTATTTCCAGAAGGCGACCATATAAGACCACATATTGGCGTTATCGGTGTGGAAGACCAAGGTATAGGGACTTTTTCAAAAAATGAATATATTAAGGTTTTTAACTTTGACGAAAAATTTAAGGGTAAATTAGCACTTGATTTATATCGAACAGTTGCCGACAGTCAAGCGGTAACGGTAAATTCTGTCAAATTGGAGCGTGGCAACATCGCAACGGACTGGACACCCGCACCTGAAGACATCGATGCCAAGTTTGCCACAACCGATGCCACTATCAATGAGTTTAAACAGACTCAAGCAACCAAAGATAGTGCGACGGCTGAACGTATTAATAGTATCGATGCTGCCTACAAAGCAGCGGACGGTCAGACTAATGCTAAGGTTGCTACACTTGAAAAAACCGTGTCTGATGCAGACAGCGCATTGTCTCAACGTATCAGCAGCTTAGACGCTGACTACAAAAAAGGCAATGAAACTATCACGGCTCGCATTGCTGCAGAAGAAACCGCTCGTGCTAATGCTGACAGTGCAACGGCTCAGCGTGTCGAAACGCTTGAGAGTAGCACCAGTCAAGCCGCTAGTCGTATTGCGTCACTTGAGAAAACTAGCAGCGACAATACACAGGCGATTGCCACGGCTGAAAAGCAGCTTAACGCCAAATTCGATGCCTTGTCAGTGGGTGGTCGTAACCTTGTATTAAAATCT
>NZ_DAMALV010000039.1:0-1504 GCF_032069585.1 Moraxella sp. CTOTU48268 | reverse complement strand
AGCGTGGCAACATCGCAACGGACTGGACACCCGCACCTGAAGACATCGATGCCAAGTTTGCCACAACCGATGCTACTATCACTGAGTTTAAACAAACTCAAGCCACTAAAGATAGTGCGACGGCTACGCAAATTAGCACATTGCAAACGTCAGTTGCTGGTAATACGGCATCGATACAGCAACAGCAAAAATCGATTGATGGTCTGTATGCACAGTGGAGCATAAAAGTTGATGTCAATGGGCATATCGCAGGCGTCGGTCTTGCTAATACAGGCGCGTTATCTAGTTTTATTGTCAATGCTGATGACTTTTATGTATCGTCGCCCAACGGAGGCAAAGGCGTTAGCCCATTTATGATACTCAATTCGCCACAGGTGATTAATGGGGTGAGCGTAGCAAGTGGTACTTACATTAAATCGGCATTTATCCATGACGGCTCGATTGATGTTGCGAAAATAGCGGACGCAACTATTACAAGTGCAAAAATTGGTCAAGGTGAGATTAAGAGCGTCAATATCGGAACTGCACAGGTTGATACACTTCAACTTGCAGGGCAATCGGTGTCAGTCACATCAGCAATCAACCAAACAACATTTTTTGATGCAAAAACAAGTGCTTTTACGGATGCTGTTTATCTTATCACTGGCGGTACTGCGGTAAGTGTTGAATTTAGTCTTATTAGTTGTAACCCCGAAGGCTCTGGTAGCTTTACCGTTGAGTGTTTTGTGAATGATGTGTCAAAAAACACATGGACTATGGCAGGCACATTTGGCTATTACCCAAGTATGTTTTTCCCATTCTTGGTGAGTTCTGCCGCCACAGGCAGCACAAAGATTCAGATTAAGGTCACAAGTAACGGTGCTAAGATTGGTTCTGCTGGTTATTTTTTAAAAGCAACAGCATTAAAGAGGTAGTATGGATATTATTACAATTTTTGTATTAAATACAGATGGCTCTTTAAAAAACCAAAGAGTAGGTAATATAGACAGTCTTATGCTTGCAGTAGAAATAGAAAGATTGGACTTTACATTAACCCAGCCGCCTAATTACGACAAGCCGTGGTATTGGTATGACAATCAGTGGAACAACAAACCTAGCAATTAAGCTAGGTTTTTTATTTAAGGGGGCGATATGCCAAAAAAACGAGTCAAAACGTCAGCACTTTGGGCATTTGCGCTCATGCTGATGATATCAACAATTGCGGTTGCACAAGTTGGCGATGTAGCGCCCAAGCCGATTGTTAATCAGTGGGGCATTACCGCCCCATTTTTAACATCTTGGCTGCCTGTTTGGATTTTTAGTGCACTCGGTGGCATTGGCTCAATTTTCGTCAAAGTCGATAACATTGATGCTCGATTTCGTTACTTATATGTTGCTAAGCCATTTCTGGGTATTTTAGGCGGTATGAGTCTATCAATCGCAATGACCGACGGTAGCGACCCACCAGAAGTGATTTTGAGTACATATGCGGCGATATCGTCATTTTTATCAAGTGCGATTTTGC
>NZ_DAMALV010000038.1:0-21876 GCF_032069585.1 Moraxella sp. CTOTU48268 | reverse complement strand
GAACATCACGTTTTGGAAAAAAACGCAGCAGATTCAGCGGGTCTTGGGGTTAGGTGACTATTTTGGGTTGGGTGACTATTTTGGGTTGAGTGGCTATTTTGGGGTGAATGTCTATATCGTGGGTGGTTTTTTGCCCTGACAGTCGGCGGAACTGACTCAGGTGTGGGGGCGATTGTCGAATCCGCTAGCGGATGTTGAGTTATTGATTGAGAAGACAAAATAGTTGGTGTCACTGGGCTAGTTGTTAGGGGATTGGTCTGGATTGATAGCACCTCATAAAACATGGTCAACATTTCTTGGGCAGGTTTTTGCCAAGAAAAAGCGGCTACCTTGTGTCGTGCAGCTAGTCGCATCTGATCAAGCTGTTGTTGTTTGGGCAATTCACCAATCATCTCTACAAAGCGTTGTTCTTGCCCAAGCGGTACGGTTTTACCACAACTATCATCCACCAACAGCGCCGCAGCCGCATCATGATAAGCAAAAATTGGTAACCCCGATGCCATCGCTTCGGTGACGACATTACCGAAAGTTTCCACTTGACTAGCAAAGACAAAAGCATCGGCACTGGCATAATAACTTGCCAGCGCCTCGCCTGTCTTAAAGCCTGCAAAAATAATGCTTGTATCATTGGCATGCCGTTTAACCAGCGCTTCTTTGTATGGTCCATCACCGACAATCACTAATTTAACATGACGATGCAGCTGCTGTAATTGTAGCGCTTTGAAGCTTTTAATGACGGTATCCATACCTTTTTCAGGGGAAACACGGCTCACACACATTAACACTGTGGTACCCTCGCCCACGCCCCAGCTCTGCCGTAATGCTTGGCTACGTTTGCTCGGTGCATAGCGCGCTGTATCAACGCCACGACCGACTTGGTACAAATGCTTGAAACCAAATTCAGCCAGCTGATGTTGGGTGGTCTGGCTTGGAATACATGTGGCATTGCAATGGTTGTGAAAACGCTTCATATACGCAAGCAGAGGCACTGAGATTACTTTCCAACCAAAATATCGGCTAAAATCATGAAACGCGGTGTGATAACCTGAAGAGACTTTAATTCTTTGCTGTTTGCCAGCAATCAACGCCGCAAGCCCCAAAGGACCTTCCGTCACGATATGTACGATATCAGGACGAAGCTTGCGCAGCTGCTTCGTTAAAAATCGGTAACAAGGCAGCCCCATGCGCAGATGCGGGTAATAAGGAATGGGCAAACTTGGCACTTGCAAATCAGTGGTAACAGCCGCAGTGTTAAGCCCTGTCGTTAGGGTATGTTGTTCGACTTCATCGCTATGCTTGGGGCGAATCAAAGTGATGCGATGCCCCATCGATTTGAGTTCGCGCATGATTTGATAAACGCTTGAGGCTACCCCATTGATATCGGGCAGCCAAGTTTCAGTCACCAAAGCGATATGCAATGATGGCCTATTGTCATGAAAAGGTGTACCTGCAACTTGAGTAGAGAGATTCATGTGATTTGCTGACGTCGCCTGAGTGTCAGACGAAGCCTGGTACAAATTAGTTTTTACAGTGTTGTCACTCATAGTATGTTATCAACCATTACAACCGACTGCTTTGTTTGACTACAAAAGCCGTTTCGGTAAATTAAATCAATCCTTTGTATGGGTTAAGCTTATAAGCCGCCATTGACAACCTCATGTCAATTTGATAACAGTTTGATGACAATTGCATCGCAAATAGGGGTCGATTTTGCTAAAATAGCGGGCATATTGCACTTTATAGATTAATGCCTTATAGATGGTTAAATGACTGATTTGATAACTACATCGAATAATACCGCCATGCCAAATACTTCGACGTTAGATACACCAATTGTGATACTGATGACACATGCCCCTAGTCATCCGCTCACCAAACGAGCGCTTGAATGTGCCCAATCGCTATGGGCAAACGATAGTAAAACAACCGTTGAGCAAAACCCGTTAACTACTACCGATTTTAAAATTTTCTTATATAGTGATGCGGTGATGTTGGCCAACCGATTAATTTGGCTGCCAGATGATATCGAAAATATGGCAAAAAATTGGCAACACTTTGCTATGAGTCATGATTTAACCATTCAAGTGTGTGTGAGTGCCGCTTTGGCTCGCGGGGTGACAGATGCTGACAATGCGACTAGACATCAGCTACAAGGTGACAATTTAGCAGATGGCTTTGAATTAGTCGGTTTGGGTGAATTAGCCATGCATCTGCACAGAGCAAAAACGGTTTATCAGTTTTAATTGGGATGGGTTTAGCGATAGCGATTTACTATGAAAATTATCATTAATATTCACGCTGACACGTTTTTGCTTTGTCATGAAGCCTTATCAATGGCGTTTGCGCTGGCGGCGTTTGACCACCAAATTCAGCTGACTATCGGTGATGGCATGCTAAACTTACTACTTGATGAGCCTACGGGCAAGCTTGCCCATATGCTAGCATCCCTTGATATGTATGATATGGCGCCCGCTTGGCTGGCGCTAGCGGATTTTGATAGATTCAAAGCATGGCAAGCCAACCTATCAGCAGACTTTGATTGGTATTCTCAAGTAGCGCTACAGCCCACCACACCGCCTAATTTTGATACCACTTTTGACTTATAAACACTATGACCCAACTTTTCGAACTTGACCAAGCCGCCCTTGACCAAGACGGTCATTTGATAGCTCATCAAACATGGTCACCAGATATCGCGCAACAATTGGCGAACACGCTGGATGTCACGTTAACCCCTGAGCACTATCAAATCATAGACGCAGTACGTCAATATTATGATTTATACAGCCATCCACCGACGACCCGTCCTTTAATCAAGTTTTTATCTAAGCAATTGCCTTCATTGGCGATTGATAACACCAAACTGCAAGCCATGTTTAACACGGGTCTTGTCGCGCGTCATGTCAACCGCATTGCAGGGTTGCCAAAACCTGCAAATTGCTTGTAAATTTTGCGGTTATTTTGGGTCATAAGGGACGAGATTGTCATAACCGATACTGTGACCGTTATCACCGCCAAACCCCTGCTGACGCCAAACTTCAAATAATGTAATTGCCACGCTGTTAGATAAATTCAGACTGCGAGAGGTCGGCAACATAGGCAAACGCAACCAGTTGTCTTGCCCAATTGCCGCGCGAATTGGCTCGGGTAATCCCGCCGTCTCTGACCCAAATACCAAAGCGATATTTGCCACTTGCGCAAAATCTTCATCATATAAAGGTTTGCTAAGCTTGGTGGTCAAGGCAACAATTCTTTGTACCCCACTTTGACTTAGACTGTCTTGTGCAGCCTGCCAATTAGCATGTACTTTGACATCTGCCCATTCATGATAGTCTAGCCCTGCTCGGCGTAATTTTTTATCTTCTAACTCAAACCCTAGTGGCTCAACCAAATGCAGGGTTGCGCCCGTATTGGCGCATAACCGAATAATATTGCCTGTGTTGCTTGGCATTTTGGGTTCAACTAATATTACATGAATCATGTCGACATCCTTAACCAGATTAAAATAAAACAGATTGAAATAAAAAAGCGATAAATGCGAAGATTAATTTACAAAAAACCTATACTTATTGCGTAAATTTAAGTTTTTTTTACAACTTGATAGTTTTGGTTACATTAACGCTATAGCGACGTTAGACTAACCTGCATTACCATGACTCTACCAAGCATGTTTTACTTTATTTTAACTTCTATAAGTCAGTAAAGTCGCATGATTTAATCTGGTAGCTAAAAACTGTTAAAAAATAATGGATATATCTGAGGAAACTTAAAATGAAAAAATTAATCGCTGCATCAATCGCTGTTATGTTTGCTGTTACAGGTTGTAATACAATCAAAGGTTTTGGTAAAGACGTATCAAAAACAGGTGACGCCGTAACCACTACCGCACAAAAAACTGAAAACAAAATCTAAGCTTAGATTTTCTATTAAGTAAAAAACCCATCTTGCTGATGGGTTTTTTATTGCGTATTTTATTGCCTATCGGTTATAACCCTAGTAAGTTATAAAACTAGTCGTTTTTTGGCAAATTTTCAGGTAGATAACAACGTAGATAAGCAATCACCGCCGTAATCGCTTCTTGACGATAGGCATCGGTGATTTCTTTTTCTGAACGATAGGCTAAAATAAAAATACCATTGATAATACCGTATGCGACTAACAATTGTTGATGAATGGTTTCTAAAGCTGGCATTTTATAGCGCTCAGACAATTTATTATACACCATTTGGGCAAGGCTTTTTTCGATTTCACTGCCAAAGGCATTGCCCTCAAAATCTGGGGTATTGGTCTCATAAATCAAACGGGCAACCGTTAAATCAGATTGAATAATATCAACGCCTGTCTCAATGACTGTGGTGATATAAGCCTGCCAGCGACTAAATTGTTTGGCATCGACTTTTTCAAGCTTGTTAAAGATTTCTATCGCATTTAAAAAACGTAATGCCAAAAAAATCGCTTCAACGTTTGGGAAAAAGTGATATGCTGAGGCTCTGGGAATGTCCGCTCGTTCACACACATCAGCCAAACTAATCTCACTGACAGGTCGGGTCGCGCTCAACTCTTTGGCAGCGGCTAATAATTTTTGGCGACGCAGACGACCTTGCTGGCTAGTGAACTTGAATTTGTTAGGAACCAAGCGGCGAGCGAGCTCAGAGTCCACTAACACATCCTCAATTTTTTCATCATAAGCGCTTGACATATTTCCTCTCTATCGACTAATTATGAATAAAGTTTAATTTGTGCCCGTACCAATCCATGATCGGTTGGGCGTTGTTCTACAATAAATTTGAGATGATCATTAAAATAATCAACTTGTAATACTTCACCAATATTAAATTTACTATCAGCTAAAAACTGTTCAGATACCAAAATTTGGTCAAGCACTTCTGGCATACCTTGGTGGATATGGGTGTAGGCTACATCTTTCAGCCAGTGCATACGGCTTTGTATCGTAGAGGCATCATACAGCACGATATCCCGCATCGACTTATCATAAAATACTTCGCCCGATTCGCTTAAAAGCTGACAAGTGACACTTTGCATCACATCATTCATATCCCCTAACAAAATCAGCGGATGGTTGTTGTGTGACAGTTTTTCGATGACCACTTGGCGAATGCCTGCCGCTTCCGCTGCCCGCATACAAAGACTGCGCAGCTTGGCGCGGACTCGAATTAGCGGATCATTGCGATCTTCTAACGGCTCGCCTTGCGCGTTTTCTAAAAACTCAGGGCGTTTACTTTTTAGATGCGCCACAATCACGGTGACCACCATGCCATTTGGCAATCTGATGTCGGCAATCAGCGGGGGACGGTTAAATTGTTGATAAAGCCCAACATCAGGAACGTCTAACAACGCAATCGCAGGCATCTGCGTGAGCAATTGCGTATTAACAATCTCAAAACGCGATACCAAACCTACGCTCGGGGTACCAATTGCGCCTCGCCCTTGGGTTAATGGACTGTCTGGCTGATTGCTGGCTAGTGGCACAGTGACATGATAGTCATTGAGACCGGCTGCACGACATAAGTCAATGAGTGCTTGCTCATCCCAAATTTCTTGGCAACCAATGATATCAGCTTGCAATTGACGAAAAATGGGGGCAAGTGCATTGATTTTTTGTTGATATTGCTGCGGCGTATACGCGTCTTGGTTTCGATAAAAAACCCGATTGGGCAATGCAAAGTTGAGTAAATTTGCCGTAGCGATAACAAATTGATTGTCCACTGTCATATCCTTAATGTTTAGTTACCAGTTATCCCTGCTTGCTTATACCAACATTGTCCAAAAAATTTCCTGATTTTCATCTTCATAACTTTTATCACTGTCAACACAGTGTCGAATTTTGGAGCATTATACATTTTTTTATTCAATTTCTACACAAAAAATCACTATTTTTAGCCAAAATTTGCTGATATTTTTAAGCAGGGTTTAAAAATTGGGTACATAAAGTGCTTTTTTTTACTTAATGCACTTAATTGCTAACGAAAATCACTCTCGTGTCGAGTCTTTAAAAAAAATTTTCATATAGTTAACTATTTGTTTTTAGATTATTTTTATTTTTTTAGAGCGATGTTAATGATTTTCTTGCTTTAATTTTGTTCGTTTAATAGTTGATTAATATAAAACTGCCAACGCTCCACGATGGCTTGGCGCTCAGACAATGCCATCTTAGGCTCAAAGATACGGTCTAGCTGCCAACTTTCACCAATGCTACTGTCATCATATAGCCCCACCGCTTGCCCTGCCAATAATGCCACCCCTTTTGCGGTACTCTCAGTGGTCGTTGGTCGAAGCACAGGGACATTGAGTATATCGGCTTGAAATTGCATTAAGATATTGTTATTGGCAGCGCCCCCATCCACGCGCAGTTCGTGCAGTGGCACAGGGCTGTCTTTTTGCATGGCGATTAACACATCATAGGCTTGCAGCGCAATCGCTTCTAAGGCGGCTCTAGCGATATGCGCTTTGGTAGTACCGCGTGTCAGCCCAATAATCCTTGCGGTGGCATCTGCTCGCCAGTAAGGTGCGCCAAGCCCGGTAAAAGCAGGAATCAAGGTCACTCCTTGGCTATCTGGTACTTGCGCTGCCAAGGTTTCAACGTCCTCACTGCGCGCTATCATACCTAAGTTATCGCGTAACCACTGCACGATGGCACCTGCCATAAACACACTGCCTTCAAGCGCATATTGTGTTTGCGTGAAGCTTGTTTTTTTATTTCGTTGTAAATTTTGTAAAGGTTTTAACAAGTTGGGCAATTTACCTGAGGGTTCATGCCGGTTAGGTTGACGAGTGTGATTCGCCTCTGTGGTTTGCCAGGCGACGGTGGTGAGTAATTGCTGATGACTGACACAGGGCTTATCACCGGTATTCATTAATAAAAAACAGCCGGTGCCATAGGTGGATTTTGCCATGCCAGCCCGGTTACAGCCCTGCCCATACAATGCCGCTTGCTGATCGCCTAGCACTGCCGTGACTGGGATTTGTTTGCCAAACATCCCTTGTTTGGTGATCCCAAAATCGCCATCCGATGGCTTGATGGTGGGTAACATGGTTATGGGAATATCAAATAAATCCAATAATTCATCAGACCAGTCGCCTGTTTGCAAAGACATCAGCATGGTACGTGATGCATTAGTGATATCAATGCTATGCTCGCCTGTCATGTTAAACAGTAGCCAACTATCCACGGTACCAAAAGCCAACTCACCTGCTAGCGCTTGTTGGCGAAGCTTAGGGTTTTGGTTTAACAGCCATACAATTTTGCTAGCACTAAAATACGGATCTATACGTAATCCGGTAATTTGCTGGATTTTGGCATCAAAGCCTTTATCACGCCAGTCTCTGCACCACTGATGGGTACGTCTATCTTGCCAGACAATGGCGGGTGCAACAGGCTTACCCGTCTTTTTATGCCAAATTATGCTGGTCTCACGTTGGTTGGTGATACCGATGGCTGAGATATCTGTCGCCAATAATCCTGCTTTGGCAATCACTTCTTGGGCGGTACTAATTTGGGTTTGCCAAATGTCATTGGCATTTTGCTCGATAAACCCGGCTTTTGGGGTGATGATATTAAGCGGCTTTTGGGCGATGGCGATGGGTGTTAATTGGTTATCAAAGATGATACTGCGGCTTGAGGTAGTGCCCTGATCCAGCGCTAAAATAAATCCGTTTTCTGTTTTAGCCATGTTGTTGTCTCAAACGATTGTGTTAAGCGTCCATATGTTATCTTAGCAAATACTTGCCCATCAACTTTTATATTACTGCGGCTGAAACCTTAAGGCAACGATTCGCGAAAAATAGCCATTGATTTTATCAACAAAAAACCACATCATACTGATACTTTATTACCACTTACCAAAACCTATCTGTTAACTATAAGTGACCCTAAACCTTAGACTTCAGACCTTATACCCTAAGCACTGTCACTCTAACTGTCACTGTCATTGTTTATCTTTCCCACTACCGCTTTTTAATGCGTTGATGAAACTTGTTTTATGAAAAATACCCTTGCAAAATCTGTTCGTACTACCCCTGTGACTTCAAAATCCTCTGCCATCATTACCGACACCATCAAATCTGAAAATTTACAGCCTATTGCAATCTCGCACTTGCGCCGTTATACCGACCCAGCGACCTTGCCAAAAGATAGCCACCATACCAAAACGCTTGAGATTGGCTTTGGGCAAGAGCGCGCCTGTAAAGCGATTGCCACTGCGCTTGACATCAATGCCAATGGTTATCATATCTTTGCTGCAGGTGAAAACGGACTGGGCAAACGCACCTTAATCACTCGCCTGCTTCAAGCACACGCCAAACAAAAACCCACACCCAATGACTGGGTGTATGTGCATAATTTTGTTGATGCGCGTACTCCGATTGCGCTTGACCTTCCTGCTGGCATGGGCAAGCAATTAGCGGAAGATGTCAAAACCTTTTGGCTAACCACCAAGCGTCAGCTCAATCAGCGTTTTCGCAGTGAGCACTATCAAAGTAAAGTAGAAGCCATAAAGAATGAAATTAGCCTTCGTGAAGAACAGGTCTATCATGCGCTGCATGAAGAAGGCAAACAGTATTCACTTGCATTGGCGCTGCGACCTTCGGACAATAAACCGATTTTTATCAAATCTGATTTTAGTGACAACCGAGCCGATGGCAATGACAATGACAGTTACAATGATATTGAGCCAAGCGATGGTTATTTATCAATCAAACCTGCTAATAAATTGGGTCGCCAAAAATCCAGTGGTAAAGCACCAGTTTTACCACTTAAAGCCAATCAAACCTCTAGCACCACTAATAATACCTCGAGCGCAACCAATCAAGCCAGCTTTGGCTTAACCCCAAAGTCGCCGTATGTTGCCAATTATCAAGATAAAAACCACATGCAAAAACGCTTGAGCCAACTGACCGTTGAGCTTGAGCAAATTGAAGATGAAGCCAATCAGACCCTACAAGCGCTACACCACTCATTGACTCGGCGTACCTTAAAACCATTGATGGAGCCGTTATTTGACAAGTATCAAGCCTTACCAAAGGTTCGTAAGTATTTGCAAGACGTGCATGACGATATCGTCAATCATGTAGAACGAATTATCAATGAAGATGATGAAGAGTTTTTGCCCAGCCATTTTTCGCCATTGCCTGCGCGCTATTTTGTCAATGTGATTGCAAGCCATGCGCCCGATCAAGGCGCACCGATTGTGTTTGAAGACTTACCCACCCATTTAAATTTACTCGGTCATGTCGAGCAAATTACCCATTTGGGTACTGTATCAACGGATGTCAGTCTGATTCGCGCCGGTTCACTGCACCGTGCGAATGGCGGTTATTTGGTGCTTGAAGCAACTAATTTGCTTGAATATCCGTATGCGTGGCAAGGTCTTAAACGCGCACTGCAAAGCCGCCAAATCAAGATGTCGAGCCTTGAGCAAATGCTGACATTGACCGGCAGTATCAGCCTTGAGCCACAACCGATTAAGCTCGATGTCAAAGTCATTTTACTCGGTGAGCCAGACTTGTATTATGACCTGCTAGATTTTGAGCCTGAATTTAATGCCGTATTTAAAATCCGTGCAGATTTTCACGATCGCGTGGTACGCAGTCACGCCAACGAACAAGCGATGACCGCCAAAATTGCCGATATGATAAGCAAATACCAATTGCTAACGTTTGATAACACCGCGTTAGCATGTTTATTAGATTATCTTAGTGAGCAAGCGGAAGACCAGCATGAGTTAAGCCTACATGGGGACAGATTGGCGCAGCTCTTACTCGAAGCCAATCGTCACGCTATCATCAATCAGACAGAGCTTAGCCCTGAAAACACAGTAACCGCTAGTCACGTCCGCCAAGCCATTGATGATATTCGCCACCGCTCGGGCTATTTACGGCAATTGTTCTGGCAAGAACTAGAAAAAGGGCAACAGCTGATTAGCACCCAAGGCAAAGCGATTGGTCAAATCAATGCGCTGACGGTCATCAGCTACGCAGATAGTGAGTTTGGGATGCCTGCACGATTGACGGCGTCAGTGCATCACAGTGCCGCGCACGCCGATATTGTTGATATCGAGCGCGATGTGGATTTAGGCGGCTCTATCCATGCCAAAGGCGTGCTGATTATGAGCAGTTACCTAAAAGCGCTGTTTGCAGAAGACCACACGCTCAACTTTACTGCATCGCTGGCTTTTGAACAAAGTTATGGCGGTATCGATGGCGATAGCGCGACAGTAGCCGAAACCTGCGCGCTACTATCTGCCTTATCGCAAACCCCGATTAATCAAAGCTTAGCGGTTACAGGATCGATGAACCAATTTGGTCAAGTCCAAGCGGTTGGCGGCGTCAATGCCAAAATCGCCGGGTTTTATGATGCGTGTGTCGAGCAAGGTTTGACGGGTAAACAAGGGGTGATTGTACCCAAAGCCAATTTGGCGCAATTGATGCTGCGTCAAGATATCATCGATAGCGTGACGGCAGGTAAATTTACCATTTATGCCGTAGAGCATGTCAATGAAGCCATGTATTTATTGACGGGTCTGGCGCCGGATGAGATGACCAAAAAAGGCAAATATCGTAAAAATACCGTTTATGGTCGTATTTATGAACGCTTAGAAACTTGGGAAGAAAAAGACGCAGATGACAAAGAATAACGCCTCATTGGGTAATTGTTTATCGCTGATAACTTGCTTGCTCTATATCAAGCAATGTTTGCTTAATCTCAATCCCACCGGTATAACCGCCCAATTTGCCATCGCTGGCAATCACGCGATGGCAAGGAATGATGAGACTTAGTGGGTTGCGGCCATTGGCCTGCGCGACTGCGCGAAAGCCTTTGGGATTATCTACTTGTAGCGCAAGCTGTGCATAGCTGATTGTTTCACCGTAAGGGATTTGTCGTAATGCTTGCCATACTTTTTGCTGAAAAGGTGTGGCTATGGCGATGGGCACATCAAATACTTGTCGCTGTCCATTAATATATTCGTCAAGTTGACTGATGGTATTTCGTAAGACTTTGGCATCGTCATCTACTGAGTCAGCCAAATCTTTGCTTTGTATATAGTGCGCTTGTGCAGTTAATTGTTGTAGGATTTTTTGCGTTTTTTGGGTTTGCCAATCAAGCGCGATAAGACAACCCTTATGTGCGACAAGGGTAATTGTTGGTAATTTGATTGATAGTTGGTAGTTTGTGGTAAGCATTTTATAAGACAAATTTATCTAGAAGTGATTTAAGAATTTTCTGCATTTTATAACTTTCTTCAATCAAAAATTCATTTGCACCCCGCCATTCAGACTTGTCTGAATATCCAACTGCTTCGTTTGTGATAATTATAAAACTATATACAGTTTCAGGACAACGCTCCCAATTAACAGGATATTGAAATTTTGATTCGATTTCTTCTTTATGCTGATATAAATAGTCGAATATTTTTAAAGTGTCTTCTTTATTATTACCTTTTATTTCAACTCTAATTTTTACAGATTCCTTTGTAATTACAACACTTATTCCGACACCATTTCCTAATTTAGTACCTAACCAATTATCTTTACTTGGTGTCCTATTAGCATATAAATTTTCAGCATTTGATAAAGTCGCATTGATAAATTGCGACCAAAAACTTATTAGTACGCTTTGTTTATTATTTTTGATTTGAATGTCTTCTTGTTTTTTCTCCGCAATATCTATCATAAAGCTTTCAACTTCGGGTACAGGAATAATTTGCTGAGTATCAAAGAAAAAGTCATTATTAAATTTAAAAAGTTGGCATTTTATACAACGGATATTAATACCAAAATTCATCAGCCATAATACAGCTGATGTTACTTCTTGACGGAATTCAGCAGCGACTAAAATGATTCGTTGCGAAGTTTCATTGGGATTTAATCCAATATCATCTTCTGTGCTATCGCTAAGAAATTCATTTATTTTTTGTTTAGCGCTTGCAATATAATCATCAGAGTTTTGGCTATCATATTTTCTAAGATAGTCAGCAAACATATTTATGATTTTCTCATCTGTAAGTCGAGAGCAATAAGATGCATATTTCACAGACTGCCATACAACATCTTTACCAGAACTATCCGTTTTATTTTCAATAATGACTAAATTACCACTTTTATCTAACGCCAATAAATCTAATCTTTCAGACGTATTGTCAAACCCGTTAAATTCTTTTTGAATAATTAATAATGGCTCGCCAAGACATTCTGGATTGCTCACAATCCATTCTTGCAAATCTTGGCGCTCTCTAAAACCCACTTCACTAAATTGAATTTTATCAATATTAGTCATCTGCTTATTAGCAATATTTAAGTGATACATGAGTTACTCATCTTTTTCAAACAGGGCTTTGACAAAATCATCGGCTTGAAATGGGCGCAAATCATCAATTTTTTCACCCACGCCAATAAAACGAATCGGCACATTGGTATTTTCAGCGATATTAAATACCACGCCGCCTTTTGCCGTACCATCCAACTTGGTGACGGTCACGCCTGTCAATGGCACTGCTTCATTGAAGATTTCTACTTGATTTAGCGCATTTTGTCCTGTACCCGCGTCAAGCACTATCATGGATTCATGCGGCGCTGTCGGATCGGCTTTTTGCATGACGCGAATCACTTTTTTCAGCTCTTCCATCAAATTGGTTTTATTTTGTAGACGCCCTGCGGTATCGGCAATCAGCACGTCAATGCCACGGGCTTTGGCAGATTGAATGGCATCAAAAATCACCGAAGCACTGTCTGATCCATGACCTTGGGCGACAACAGGGATATTATTGCGTTCCCCCCAAACTTGCAATTGCTCAGTGGCTGCCGCACGGAACGTGTCACCCGCTGCTAACATCACTGATTTGCCTTCACCTTGCAGACGTTTGGCAAGTTTACCGATGGTGGTGGTTTTACCCACGCCATTGACCCCAACGACCAAGATAACAAACGGTTTTGTACTAGCATCCACCACCAGCGGTGCAACTTTCGGTGTCAAGATATCGGTGAGTTCTTTTTGTAGTGCTTTATACAGTGAATGCGAATAAATCAAATCACCGCGAGCCGTGGCCTCGGTCAAGTTTTTGATAATGCGATTGGTGGCATTCACCCCAATGTCGGCGACCAACAATTGGTCTTCGACTTCTTCTAGTAGTTCATCATCAATTTCTTTACCACCAATCAAAATATTGGTTAAGCCTTCGGTCAAGTTTTTACGACTTTTTGACAAGCCTTGCTTCATGCGGCTAAACCAGCCCCCTTTTTGTTCAGGCTCTGCGGTTGGCTCAGCCGTATTGACAGATGGCTGCTGTGTGGGTGCGGGCTGACCTTGGTGTTGGCTTTGCGGTATTGGTGACACAGATTGGGATGCCACAGGTGCTTGCAGCGTTGACGTTTGGGCAGCTTCAGCGATACGCGGCGTTTCAATAATTGGCACATCTTGCACAGGCAGATTGGGCATCGTAGCATCATCAAAATTAGTCGGTTGGTTATTAAAATTAATTACCACCTTATTAGAAGCATTGTTATTAAATTGGTTGCTACTCATATCATCGCCTATGGTTAAATTTGTCATTAAAATATTGAGATGTATAAAATTATAACAGTGTTTGTTCGCAGTTTGAAATAAACATGCTGCCAATCTCCTACACTCAGGTCACTGATGGTATTGTAAAAAACTGTCCGTTTACAGCTTGCTGCGCTAAAAATTTGCAGGTGGTATTTAGTCATACTTAATCGTGCAATGGCCTTTCAAATAGCAATCAATGCCAACATCCGTTATCATGGTTTATCTTTTATAATGCCTGTAAACCCCATTGCCCCACAATCAGAAAAACCAGATTAAAGATTAAAAGTTAAAGAGAAACTATGTTAAACCGAAACCCTGTGTCAAAGCCTACATTTTGTAATCTTACCATCCTTGCTGCCGCCCTGACCTATACGCTCAGTGTATCAGGTTGCAGCACTGCGCAGACCATCGCAGCCAAAACCACCCCGACTGTAGCGAATACGCCTATTAACACGCATCCAACTGCTAACGCGGTAACTGACACAATCCAGCAAACACCAAGCACCACAGATTTTGACAGCGACAATGCAGCAACGCGCCATGAATATACACTGGATAATGGCTTAAAGGTGATAATCAAAGAAGATCATCGCTCCCCTGTGGTGATAAGCCAAGTATGGTATCGCGTGGGTGCCGTGGATGAACCCACTAACTTAGGCGGTATGTCACATTTGCTTGAGCATATGATGTTTAAAGGAACAAAAAACGTGTCCTCAGCAGATTTTGAACGCCTTATTGCCAAATTTGGCGGTAGCAATAATGCCTTTACCAGCTATGACTACACCGCATATTATGAAATTTTCCCTGCCAATCGCTTAGCGCTCGCCCTAGAGCTTGAAGCCGATCGGATGACCCATTTACAGCTAAAAGACAGCGACTTTACCGCTGAGCGCCAAGTGGTGATGGAAGAGCGCCGCCAGCGGACCGATGACAACCCCAACGCCCGCGCCTATGAGCAGTTTAGCAAAATGGCTTATCCCAATAACCCCAAAGGGGAATCGGTCATTGGTCCCATGGCAGAAATCGAATCGATTGGTTTAAACGACCTAACTGATTGGTATAAAACATGGTATGCGCCCAACAATGCGACCTTAGTAATCGTGGGCGATGTCAATCCGACAGACGCCATCAATGAAGTCAAAAAATACTTTGCCGATAAAAAACCGCAAACCCTGCCAACGCGCCCCAGTGTGATACAGCCAGGCTTTCGTGGTTATCAAGAAAAAACCACCCAATTGCCGGTACAGGTGCCTATGGTCATGATGGCGTTTAACGTGCCGACGCTTACCACAGCACAAGACCCCAAAACCGCCTATAGTCTATCGCTACTAGCCGACGTGCTCGATGGCGGTCTATCTGCACGCCTAGAAAAACGCCTAGTACGGGAAAAACAGCTACTAGCCTCCGTCGGCAGTGGTTACAGTGCCTTTAGTCGGGGCGATGGGCTATTTTTAATCCAAGCTACCCCGCGAGATGGCGTTACGCTTGCCCAAGCCAAACAAGCAATCATTGCTGAGATTGACGCGCTTAAAACCCAACCGATTGCACAAAGTGAACTGACCCGTGCCAAAACCAACACCATGACCAGCTTAATTTATAGCCAAGATAGTATCAGCGGACAAGCACAGATGATTGGCAGTCTAAACAGCATTGGGCTTGATGATCGGATGGTGTTTAACCTGCCCAAAATCTTAGATAGCATCACAGAAAGTGACTTACACGCTGCCGCTAGCAAATATTTGGTTAACAACAATCTAACCGTGCTCAATGTGGTAAAAGAAAATAAACCCAATAAATAACTACAAAACCAGTAACTTAACTTATCCTGACTTAAATTGCCCACATTGCTTGTCAGACCATCCTTAGAATGTTGAGGAAAAAATGAAACCACGCTTAGCTAAAATCTTATTACTAATGACCACCATTGCCACGCAAGGGAGCCATGCTGAACCTGCCACCCATGGCGATGCTCACAGTAGTGGCAATGTTGACCCCAGTGCACCCATTGCCGCTTTAGACAAATTAACCAGTCTAAAAACCACAGCGCCGTTAAAAGTGACATTACCCGATATCATCCACTTTACGACGGATTCGGGTACCCCAGTCGCTTTGGTACAAACCCACAATTTACCGATTGTGGATGTCAGTGTGTATTTTAATGCAGGCTCAGCTCGCGATGAAGCCATTAAAAAAAGCGGTTTTGGGATTGCCAGTCTGACCGCAAGTATGCTGGATCAGGGCACACGCCATAAAAGCGAAGATGAGATTGCCGAGACCAGTGAGCAGCTTGGGATTGATTTATCTGCCCGTGCTTATAAAGACATGTTTATCGTGAGTTTGCGCAGTCTATCCGATGAGGCGCGTTTATCCTCTGCGCTTGGTTTAATGAGCGATATGATGACCCAGCCTACGTTTCCAAACAAAAATTTTGAACGTACCAAAGCCCAGTATCTAATCAGCCTGCAACAGGCCAAAGAAGACCCCGATAGCATCGCAAGCAAAGCCTTTGCTGAGGCGCTTTATGGCGATCATCCCTACGCCCACCCCACCCAAGGCACGGAAGACAGCATTGCCAAAATTAATGCCACCGATCTGAAAGCTTTTAGCCAGCAGTTTTTGGTGGCGAAGAATGCGAATATTGCCATTACAGGCGATATCAGTCTTGAGCGCGCGCGGACGCTTGCCAATCAGCTAACTGCTCAAATGCCCGTTGGCACAGCTGCCCCAAAGCTTGCCGATGCCAAACCTTTGAACGCCGCTAAAACGATTCATATCCCATTTAACAGCACCCAAACCACCGTATTGATGGGGCAATTGGGTCAAAAACGCGTGGTGGATACTTTAGGCTTACAGCATCAAACCAACTTTGCCATTGCAGATGAAATCGTCGGGGGCGGCAATTTTCAAGCCAGATTGATGGAAGACATCCGTAAAAAACGTGGGCTCACCTATGGCATCTATAGCAGCACCACGCCGATGCTTGCCCAAGGTAGCTATACCATTAGTTTTTCTACCCGTAACCAAAAGTCGCAAGAAGCGATTGAGGCGACCAAGCAAGTCATCAAAAATACGCTAGAAAAAGGGGTAACGCCAAACGAATTAGCTTTAACCAAAGACAGTCTAATCAACAGTTTTCCCACCAGCTTTGCTAGTAATGCCGCCATGAATGCTACAGTTGGTATGATGGGGTTTTATCAGCTGCCAGATAGTTACTTGACCGAGTATGTGACGCGCGTGCAGCGCGCCGACCTTACCGCTGTCAATCAAAGCTATAAAGACCTCATTGACCCTAACAAGTTTTTGATTGTGACAGTTGGTAACGCCACGCCAAACACAACAAAAACGGCTAACTAGCCAAGGGTAACGGCTTAACAGTTGCGGTAGGGTTAAAAACGGCAAGGTGATGAGCTTGAACTATGGCTTGCGCCCCATTTTCGAAAGCCTTGCGTATCAAGATGTACCGAGCCTGTCGGATACAAGCCAAGTCCAAAACTATAGGCTTGCCCATTGGACTGCCAAAACTGGCAAAGCCCATCAAAGGTACTTTCTATCGCCCATTTATTGGCTTCGTTTTCAGGTATCCAAATATCAATTGCGCCATTGGTCATGTGCTTACTCTCGCCAGCGCCGCCCGCACAATCATTCAATGCAGGGTTTCGATACACGGAGCGTATCACTGTCGAATACGGCAAATAACCTTGTTTTTGCAGTTGCTGCAGCATTTGCAGGGTGGGCACGATATTTTGCCATAGCGATGCAGGCGGCACTTCATACGGCTCAAAACCGCAGCGCCGCGCATCTCTGGCACTCGTGATTAACTGATCCATCGGCGGAATGGTGCCTAATTGGCTTTGCAAATAATTTTGATACGCCAACACTTCTGATTGCTGGTAGCTGTGGCTAGCCAACCAATCCTTAAAATCTGCATCATTGGTATAGACAACGTTACTATTGTATCGTGTGGTATTTTTGAGTGCGCGATAGTCTGTTGTAGGTCGGGTTGGGTTTTGACGGTTTAGAATAAGACCGCGCATATTGTCAGTCTGTGTCACGGTGGTATTTTTAGCGTTTGGCTGGGTTTTATGAACAATGGGCGTAGTAGGTTTTCGATTATCGACGGGTGTAACGGGGTGATTACACGCGATAAGCAATGTCATTATCGTCCCTGAGCCAACGATGCCTGTTAAAATCTTGGTTTTGGTATTCTGAGTCTTGGTAGTGTTGATATTCTTGGTATTGGTATTGGCATACTGGGCTGTTTGCGCATTGTCTTCGATAATGCTTGGTTTATTGTTGGTCTTGTTTTGATGTGTCATGGACTGCCTATTCACGTTTCGTCAAAATGGAAAAACACCACGGACTTATGAGCAATTGTCAAAAAAGTGGGCTTGATATGCTTAGGTAACCATGCCCACTTGATAATTTTCACTTAATAGTTATGTTCACTTCATAATTAAGCTTAATTAATAGCTCACTTAATATAGTGACTTATTTCTACGAAACAAGTGTTATAAACTATTACATTATTAAGACTACCAAAATCACATTAAGCCATATAAACTATTGAGCCTATTTTTGTGTCTTTTTACAGACTTATTGTCACCGGGTTAATTTGATGTTTGGTGTGTATGGTAGATAAGATTGGACAGTACCGTTTTTCTAGGCAAGCTCATCACTTTGGTAATGACAGTCTACCCTCCTTTTGGCAGCGCGTGCATTTAGACCCTTGGTTATTGATGCTATTGTTTGTCACGGCTTTATTTGGTTTAGCCATTTTATACAGTGCCTCTACTCAAGACATGGGGATGGTCATCCGTCAAACCATTAGTTTTACCATCGCGTTTGTGGTAATGATTGTCATGGCGCAAATCCCGCCCAGTCTTTACCGTGATTTTACCCCGTTTTTTTATGTGGGTGGCGTGGCGTTACTGATATTGGTCAAAATTATTGGTGAAGTGCGTCTGGGTGCGCAGCGCTGGATTGATATTCCTGGGTTTGGTAGTGTGCAGCCGTCAGAGTTTATGAAGCTTGGCATGCCGATGCTCACTGCTTGGTTTTTATCCAAACGCGACTTGCCGCCGAGTTTATCGACAGTGCTTATCACGCTGGTGGCGATTGGTATTCCGGTGCTGCTCATTGCTGAGCAGCCCGACTTGGGTACCTCTATATTGGTGGCGTCTAGTGGCTTATTTGTGCTGTTTTTATCGGGTTTGCCTTGGTGGATGATTGGCGCTGCGGTGGCGCTGTTTATTCCCTTTGTTTTTGTGGCTTGGGAATACCTGCTACACGACTACCAGCGCAAACGCGTCCTAACTTTGCTAGACCCTGAAAGCGATGCCTTGGGGGCTGGATGGAATATCATGCAGTCAAAAACCGCGATTGGCTCAGGGGGACTCACAGGTAAAGGCTACTTGCAAGGCACACAATCTCATCTACACTTTTTACCAGAAGGTCACACCGATTTTATCATTGCGGCTTTTTCTGAGGAGTTTGGCTTAATCGGTGTCAGTTTACTGATGTTCCTGTATTTTTGTATTTTATGCCGCGCCTTATTTATCGCTTACTCCAATACTGCTGTCTATAGCAAATTACTCTCTGGCGCGATTGCCATGTCATTTTTTGTCTATGTGTTTGTAAATGCCGGCATGGTGGCAGGTATTTTACCAGTTGTCGGCGTTCCTCTTCCATTTATCAGCTACGGCGGTACCGCGTTAATTACTTTAATGGCAGGATTTGGTTTAGTGATGTCAATTGCCTCGCATAATGTTAAATAACTCTTAGACTATTTTCAAAAATTTTTCGTTTGTAAATAGGCTATTTATAAACAATTCTTTATGTAACTGGGTATTTTTAAATGTAAAAAACGTAGAATGGTTAGCATAAAAGATATCTTTTTTATGAGTATTTTTAAATAATTATGATGGTAAAACTTAATAGTTTTACCGTTTATCTGTTTTTTTATACCTTTTATCTAAATAAATCGTGATTTTAACCGCGTAATTGCTTATTGTGGGTCATCAAGATTGAACAATTACATACCGAAACAAAGTAAAATTTGTAACCTAATTGTTAAATCTAATAAATTTTCGTGGTGACTTATAAGCAATTTGTATTAATGACATATAAAGGCTTATTGGCTCCCAAACATTAGGCGCTCATCGTAAAGAGCGATTGTTCAGAGGACATTATGTCAAAACGTCAATCGAATTTAGCTAACGTAGCGACGTTACTTTGCTTTTGTGGCGTAACGGCGCTTAGCTCAACTACCCAAGCAGCCACGAGCAATTTAGATCACGTACTTAATGAGTTAACCCGCCAGCACAACAATGCATCAGACTTAGTCAAATCCGCGCGTCAACCTCGCAACCTTGCCTTAGAAAGCCAACTTATCAGCCAAGACACTTCACAAGCTAGCAAAGATGCAGACGTGTTAGAGCGTCTTTCTGCCGTTGCATCTAATACGGTCAATCGTTTTAGCCAAACGGGTGTCGCCTCTTGGTATGGTCGTCAATTTCAAGGTCGTAAAACTGCTAGCGGCGATACTTTTGATTCCAATTCGTTGACGGCTGCCCATCGCTCATTGCCAATGAACTGTTATATCAAAGTAACCAACAAATCAAACGGCAAAAGCGTTGTGGTAAAAGTCAATGACCGCGGTCCATTCTCAAGCCATCGCGTCTTAGATTTATCGTATGCCGCCGCCAAACAAATTGGCTTAGCAAGCACGGGTACAGGCAACGTTGTTATTGAGCGTGTGGCCGGTCCAAACTAATGTTAGCTGACTAGCAGCTTCTAGGTTACTAGCAGATTTTAGGTAAACTAGCAGCCTTTTAGCACAAAAAAAGCATGAAATTAATTCATGCTTTTTTAATTGCCTTAACAATACTACCGCGCTAAATACTTGGTCATATCTTCAATACCATGCAAGGTCATCGGGTACATATGACCTTGCATGATATCTTTGATTAAGCCGATGGTTTGCGTATATTGCCAGTAGCTTTGTGTCTCAGGGTTGAGCCATGCGACTTTATCAAAGTGGTTAGTGATACGTTTTAGCCACGCCTGCCCCGTATCTTGGCTCATATACTCAACGCTGCCGCCGACAGATAACAACTCATAAGGCGACATTGCGGCATCACCCACAAAAATCACCCGATAATCACTGCCGTATTTGTGTAGCACATCCAATGTGGGCACCGCGCTGGCGTTACGGCGGGCATTTTCCGTCCAAACATACTCATACACGCAGTTATGAAAATAAAAAAATTCAAGCGTCTTAAATTCGTTTTTAGCGGCGGCAAATAAGCGCTCACACGCTTCGATATAGCTATCCATGCTACCACCGATATCAAATAGCATGAGCACTTTGACACGATTGCGGCGTTCGGGACGCAGTTGCACATCGAGCATCCCTTTTTGCGCGGTTTTCTTGATGGTTGAGCCAATATCAAGCTCATCAGCCGCCCCATCACGGGCGAATTTACGCAGTTTTCGCAGTGCCATCTGCATGGAGCGGGTTTCTAGCTGGTTATCGGTGTCCAAATCTTGATAGCGCCGTTCTTCCCAGACTTTAACGGCACTACGTTTTCGGCTTTCACCCCCTACTCGTACACCTTCTGGATGGTCACCATACGCACCAAAAGGCGATGAGCCGCCTGTGCCAACCCATTTGTTACCGCCTTGGTGTCGCTCTTTTTGTTCTTTTAGGCGTTCCTCTAGGGCTTTCATGAGTGCTTCAAGCGAACCATATTTTTTGAGTAGGCGCCGCTGGGCTTCAGTGAGATTGTTGGGGTCAAGTTTAAGTTCCAGCCATTCTTTGGGGATATTACCCAATTTTGCCATCAGCTCGTCAATGTCGAGTGTATCAATACCTTCAAAATAATCCGCCATGGCACGGTCAAATTTATCAAAGTATTTTTCGTCTTTGACCATACATAGGCGAATCAGCTCGTAGAATTGTTCACGGTCGGCAAACACAATGCCTGTTTCTAGCAAAGCATAAAGGTCTAGCAATTCACGGGTGGAAACTGGCACGCCATAAGTGCGTAAGGTGTAAAAAAGATTGATAAACACACCAATCCCCTATCGACTACGACGCAGCATAAAGCCCATACGTTCAAGTAAACTCAAGTCATTTTCATTTTTGAGCAACGCCCCCGCCATGGGCGGTAAGTTATCGCTTGGATTTTTCAACCGCTCAATCGCATTTTGACTGCCCGCTTGCAACTCATCTGCCATCAGCAAACTAATCCAATCTACCAATTCAGAGGTGGATGGCGGTTTTTTTAAGCCTTTGACTTCTCGCAGACCGTAGAACA
>NZ_DAMALV010000037.1:0-22186 GCF_032069585.1 Moraxella sp. CTOTU48268 | reverse complement strand
AGTGGCTTGGACTACGAGCGCGCGGTACTTGCTGCAGGTCCTATCGGGCTTATGCAAGCGGTGATGGACAACGTCATTCCCTACATCCACGACCGCAAGCAATTTGGTCAAGCCATCGGTGAATTCCAGTTGATTCAAGGTAAAGTGGCAGACATGTACACCACCTTACAGGCAGGGCGCAGCTTTCTTTACACCGTGGGCAAAAACTTGGATATGCTAGGCTCAGACCATGTGCGCCAAGTACGTAAAGACTGCGCCAGCGTGATTTTGTGGACAGCGGAAAAAGCCACTTGGATGGCAGGAGAAGGTATCCAAATCTTTGGCGGCAATGGCTATACCAACGAGTACCCACTAGGGCGTATTTGGCGTGATGCCAAGCTATATGAGATTGGCGCAGGTACCAGCGAAGTACGGCGTATGCTGATTGGTCGTGAGCTGTTCAACGAAACCGCTTAATTGATTAGCTTTATCAGCACAAGCCCTAGCTAAAACTAGGGCTTTTTTATTAGATTGTCAAAATAGGTTGTCAAAATCCGCCTTATTAGCTGTGCGCTATGTTAAGGTTGATTGTAAAATCGCTTGGTATTGCGCCGGTTTGAGACGGGGTCCGAACTGCTGAATGATTTGGCTTGCGACGCTACTGGCTAATTTGCCACAATCTGCCAACGCATGACCGTGCGATAGCGCGTATAAAAAACTGCCCGCAAAATTATCCCCTGCCCCATTGGTATCTAGCACTTGATCCACGACTAGCGATGCCACGTCAATCAATTTTGTTTCACGTGAAACATCGTCTCGCACTGCAATGATTGACCCTGCTGCACCATTGGTCACCACTGCCATATTGGCAACTGACAATAACGCTGCTGCCGCTTGCGAGTGACTGCTTTGGTTGGTAAATAGCTGTGCTTCATCACAGTTACAAAACACCGCATCCACGCCACCCTCTAACATGGCATCAAGTCCTTCACGACCAAACTTGACCACGGCAGGGTCGGCAAAACTGACCGCGATTTTTGCCCCTTTGTTTTTGGCTTGTTGTTTTAGCTGGGCAATCGCCTGTTGTACCGAGGGGGACATAGCAAGATAACCTTCAAGGTATAACCAATCAGCATCATTGAGCGCATCAAACTCAATATCGGTTTCGCTGATTTCTGCTGAAGTGCCCAAATGCGTTTGCATGGTGCGCTCGCCATCTGGGGTCACCATCACCATACAGCTACCTGTAGTACCATCAGCAAATGATTTGGTAGATGTCTTGATACCTGCGGCATTTAAATCCGCCAAATAAAAACGCCCTGCATCGTCTTCACCCACTCGGCAAGCGTAAAAAGTATCGCTGCCAAGGCTTGCTGCGGCATAGATACTGTTGGCAGCCGAGCCACCGCCGGCTTGTTTGGTCGCGGTGATGTTTTGCGTGGTGAGCGAGGCGATGAGGTCAGCTTGCTCACTATGACTGGCTAAGGTCATATTGCCTTTGGTCAGGCCTGTGGCATTAAGCTGTGCATCGGTGACGACAAATTCACTGTCAACTAACGCATTGCCGATGGCGACGATTTTTGCCATTGTGGTTCCTTTTTAACGATTTTGGAAAAAATAGATAAGTTAAATTCAATGTGGTGTCATTGTAAATTAAAACCGTCAAAGTTAATATCTGAAAATTGGCTGACACGGGCAAATGATTGGCGCTGTATTATCTGTGGTATCTGTGTTTTTTTGCCTTTATAACGCGGCTTTTGACCCCATTTAACTCAAAATAAATCCGACAAAACTGCTATACTTTCTGTTTGTTTTTACAGTTGGTTTTGCTGATAAATTCTGACAAATATTATGATGACACACAGGTAACTTCATGCCCGCAACTTCTCACGACTCTGCTTTAGATTTGACCCTACACCCTGATTTTACCCTACGCTCACATGAGCGCATCGATGCGCTATCGCTTGATGTGCTGGTGAGCGAACATAACGCCACGGGGTTGATTCATTATCACCTCGCCCACCCGAGTGATGAAAATGCCTTTATGATTGGCTTTCGCACCCAGCCGATGACCGACCGCGGTGAGGCACATATTTTAGAGCATACCAGTCTGTGTGGCTCTGAAAAATATCCCGTGCGCGACCCGTTTTTTAGCATGATTAAGCGCTCGCTTAATACTTTTATGAATGCGTTTACTGCGGCAGATTGGACGGCGTATCCGTTTGCCACCCAAAACCGTCAAGATTATTTTAACTTGTTGTCGGTATATCTAGATGCGACATTTTTCCCAAGTCTAAATCCGCTCGATTTTGCCCAAGAAGGGATTCGAGTGGAGCTTGATGATGACGGCAAACCGCAGTATAAAGGCATTGTGTTTAATGAAATGAAAGGCGCGATGAGTGGCGAGATTGACCAGTTGTATCATACGCTGGCGCGTTATTTATTCCCCACAACCACTTATCACTACAATTCTGGCGGTGAGCCTGCTGCCATTACCGAGCTGACTCACGCTGATTTGGTCAAGTTTCATCAAAGTCACTATCACCCAAGCAATGCGGTGGTGATGAGCTTTGGCAATATCCCGGTGGCAGAGACCCAAGCCCGTATCCATGAGGATGCATTGGCGGTGGCAGGCAAAGCGTTTGCTAAAGGGCAAAAACACGCCTCACGACTCGAAAAATCACTGACCGCGCCAATCAGCGTGACGGACACTTACAGTGTCGATACGGTGAAACCCAAACAAACCCATCACGTCATGGCATGGTTATTACCATCGATTTTAGACGGTAAGCAGCGTCTGGCTATGCGATTACTTGAGGGCGTATTGGTTGAACATGCAGGTTCGCCGCTGCGGGCGTATCTCGATAGCCATCCGCTGGCATCTGCCCCAACGCCGCTACTGGGCTTGGATGACAGCCATTATCAGATGGTGTTTTATGCGGGTGTCCGTGGCTCTGAGCCTGAACATGGCGATGCCATTGAGCAAGGGATTTTGGACTTACTCAAACAAGTGGCAGACCAGCCTGTGGACAGCGAAGCGATTGAAACCATTTTGCACCAAATCGAAATCGACCAACGTCATATCGGTGGCGATAGTATGCCATATGGTCTAAATTTGATGCTAGAAGGCTTTAGTACTGCTATCCACGACGGCGACCCCATGCATGTGTGGGACATCGATGAAAACCTAAACTGGCTACGTGAACAAGTACAAAACCCTGATTTTATCGCCAATTTGATTCGCAGCTTTTTGCTCGACAATCCGCATCGCGTGCGTTTGACACTCATCCCTGATGCGAGCAAATCTGAGCAACAAGCCAAGGATGAGCAAGCCAAACTTGATACCATTGAAGCGGCACTGACCGATGATAGCCGTAATGCACTCATCAGCCAAGCCAAAGCCCTTGCCGAACGCCAAGCTACGCCTGATGATGTGGATTTGCTACCCAAAGTGGGATTGGCGGATATTCCTGCCCAAATTCAATTTAAAACAGGTACAAAACGCGATATCACTTTAAGTGGTCTGCCAAGTACGTTGTATGAATATGAAGCAGGCACCAATGGTCTGTACTATTATCAAGTGATTATGCCCCTAGAGGGTCATGAAGCGCTCATCAATCACCCAGATTTACCAACTTATCTGAGCTTGATCAGCGAAGTGGGCACGCGCAAACACGATGCCTTGGCATTCCAAGCGCGGCAAGCACGCCACTCAAGCGGTGTGACTGTCAGAATCAGCCAGCGCACGTCACCTGACAATCCCGAAAAAATGGATAGCTTTTTGGTGGTCGCTACCCGCTCATTGTCACGTAAATTTGAAGCGATTGAGCTGCTTAAAGAAGTACTCGACGACACTATTTTTACTGAATATGCGCGGATGGAAGAGCTACTGACCCAAAAACAAATGGGCTGGCAATCGCGCCTTGCCAATGCAGGTCATGCGTATGCCATGCAAACAGCGAGCCGTAACACCAGTAAAATCGCCCGTCTTGAATATGTACGCGGTGGTTTGCCTGCATTAAATAGCTTAACTGAATTTTTGCAGCAAGCGGAGCAAGATAGCAGTGCGTGGCAAAAGCTGGGAGAGCGCTTAGCCAATTTACATAGCTACATCAAAGCCCTGCCAAAACAAGCGCTCATCATCGCCGAAGCAGAGATATTACCGACGCTGCAACAAGCGATTAGCGAGAGCTGGCAAGCGCCTGTTGACGAGCCTGCCGATACCTTAATCGAATCGCCCATTACCACTGACGGTAGCGATATCGCGTGGCTTGCGCAAACCAATGTATTTCATCATGCGCTTGTCTTTGCTGCCGTGCCGACCGACCATCCCGATGCCCCTGCCTTGATGGTGCTCTCAAGCGTGCTACGCAACAACTATCTGCATCGTACCATTCGTGAGCAAGGCGGGGCGTATGGCGGCGGCGCGAGCTATGATAGCAATGCCTGTTCTTTCAAGTTTTATAGCTACCGTGACCCGCGTGACCAGGCCACGTTTGATGATTTTTTGGGCAGTATTGATTGGTTACTCGCGCAAACTACAGGCGAAAAAACCGATGCCTGGATTGAAGAAGCGATTTTAGGATTGATGGCAGGCATGGACAAGCCCGCAAGTCCGGCGGGTGAAGCGGTCAAGGCGCTGTTTGCTGAGTTACATGGTCGCGGCAAAGACTGGCAACAAGCGATGCGTGCCAAAATCTTGGCGGTCAGCCTTGATGACTTACAGCGGGTGACAACCGCCTACCTCAAAGACAAGCCTTACACACGCGCAAGCCTTGCGCCGTTTGATAAAGCTGAACTCATGCAAAACATGGGTTTTCAGATTGAAAAAGTGCTATAACACACTTAATCATAAAATTAATCATCTTAATAGAAAAGGCGCTATTATTAGCGCCTTTTTTCATCTTTTACACTACCCGTTTTACACAACCACCAATTCAATTTTACCCAGTCCGTCAATTTGCGCCAGTATGCTATCGCCTTTGACCACCGCACCCACGCCCGCTGGCGTGCCTGTAAAAATCAAATCCCCAGCTTTGAGTTCAAAAAACTCAGATAAATTGGCAATGGTCTCTGCCACATTCCAGATTAACTGATTGATATTGCCTTGTTGTTTGGGCTCGCCATTCACCGCCAGTGAAATATTCGCTTGTTGTATCTCAGCAACGCTAGCAACGGGATAAATTTCGCCAATGGGTGCCGAATAGTCAAACGCCTTGCCAATCTCCCACGGGCGACCCGATTTTTTCATTTCGTTTTGCAAGTCGCGGCGCGTCATGTCGAGCCCCACGGCATAGCCAAAAATCAAGTTATGTGCCTGTGCTACACTCACATTCGCGCCCTCTTTGCCAATCGCAACCACCAATTCTACTTCATAATGTAGCGCTTGCGTTTTAGTCGGATAAGGCAATTGGGCAACGCTATCGGGTCGAACTGCAATAATCGACTCACTGTCACCGGCTTTACAAAAGAAAAATGGCGGCTCACGGTCTGGGTCACTGCCCATTTCTCGGGCGTGGTCGGCATAGTTGCGCCCCACGCAATACACACGGCGGACAGGAAAGGTTTGCTCGGATTGATGGATGGGCAGTGCCACCACTTGGCTGGGTGGAAAAATCGTATTCATGGTGATTCTACTTGGCTGGTTGGGGTATCAGATGATGGCTGGGTGATGGCGATATCAGTGACATGTTTGTCATCTGCTAAATTGCTAGCAGGTTGCCATGCTTGCAAAAATTTATCATGGCGCAGACTATTGTCTTGATTGGTGAACGATTGCAGATAGTCTCGGGTGGTGGACTCCCATTGCTCGCTTTGCTCAGCTGAAAACTGTCCCGTGAGTCGTTGGTAGCGCAAAAAAATCAGCCAAGTATTAAGCACATCACTTTCACAATAGGTGGTGAGCTTATCCCATGCTTCTGCCTGCACCATAGGCACCACATCATAGCCGTCCAACGCTTGCTTGCCTGCAAAGCCGCATAAGGATGCAACGACATCGAGTTTTTGCGATGTGCTATTCATGGCAAGCTTCACCATTAAATCGGTATGACGGTCATGATACCGGTTGATATAGTTGTTGTATCTCATCTCACCGGTTTGGCTAAACAGCTTGGGTGCGGTTAGACCATGCTGTAACGCCCGATATACCATGACGGGTATATCAAAGCCCTTGCCATTCCAGCTCACCAACAACGGATTTTTTTCAATGGCATTAAAAAAGGTTTGAATCATTTGCGCTTCGCTATGGTCAGCCAGCGACAGCGATTTGAGCGTCATTTTGCCGCCCGCCACCCACAACACCGAAAGACAAGCGATTTGGTGCAAAGGCAGGGGCATAAAAGGATGCCCAACATCTTGCTCACGCAGTGCCATAAGCTTGGTCATGGCATCGTTATTCGATAACCCAGCCAACTCAGGGTATAGCCGCTTGCCTGTGGCAACATCGGGTATGGTTTCGATATCAAATACTAAAATCGGCGCTGGCGTAGCCATAATACTTCCTTGTTAGTTTCTGCTTTATGCTTTCTGCTTTAGTTTATTGGGTATTAAGCGTCATCTTTAACACCGAACAACCCTGTTGATAGATAACGATCGCCACGGTCACAGACGATAAATGCAATCACCGCATCCGGGTGTTCTTTAGCGATTTGGTACGCTGCCCACGCTGCACCACCTGATGATACCCCCGCAAAAATCCCTTCTTCGCGGGCAAGCTTACGCATAAACACTTCCGCATCGTGCTGCTCGATGTCCATCACCCTATCCACCAAACTTGGCTCAAAAATCTTTGGCAAATAGGCGGCTGGCCATCGGCGAATCCCTGCGATATTAGCGCCTTCAGCGGGCTGTAAACCGATAATTTGCACGTTTGGGTTTTGTTCTTTTAGGTATTTGGATACGCCCATGATGGTGCCTGTGGTACCCATTGAGCTAATAAAGTGGGTAATTTTGCCATTCGTTTGCTGCCAAATCTCAGGACCTGTGGTCAGATAATGCGCTTGTTTATTGTCAGGATTGTTAAACTGATCGAGTACGATGCCTTTGCCTTCTGCCTGCATTTGCTGGGCAAGGTCGCGTGCCGACTCCATGTTATCGACTTCAATCAATGTCGCCCCATATGCTGCCATAGCGTCTTTACGCTCTTGGGTAGAGTTGCTAGGCATAATCAGCGTCATCGCATAGCCGCGCATTGCCGCGACCATGGCAAGGGCGATGCCTGTATTGCCACTGGTGGCCTCAATGATGGTGTCGCCTGGCTTGATAGTGCCACGCAGTTCAGCTTGATAAAACATATTGTAGGCAGGGCGGTCTTTCACTGAGCCCGCTGGATTGTTGCCTTCAAGTTTGGCAAGCAGGGTGGCTGTGCCTTGGTCGGTTTGCGGTGCAAATCGCGCCAGCTTGACCAGTGGGGTATGTCCAATGCAGTCATTGAGCGTGCTGGTTTCAGTGATGAAATTATTATGGGTCATAAGACAACCTTAGTTTTTGGCCATGAATTTTTGATGATACGAGTTTTGAGCAGACGCATTTAGTCTAGCTTATAGATTAGCTAGCGTTGATTAGTTTTTTTAACAGTAATTTTTTTGGATTGCGCGCGTAGTTTAGCAAAATTCGTACCACCCGTCAGTGGCAAATCATGATTATTATGCAAGTCATTTTTCAACCGCTACCCCATCCGATTTTATCTCGATTGTTTGCTGGGGTATAGACTTGTCAAAAATTTACTTGCGACAAAAACCCCAGCTACACAAGCAAAATTGGCTAAAATCCTATAAAATAAAACGCTATACCCCAAAACCCTGATAAAAAATCTGATGCCTAAATTAGGCTGATGCAAGGCTAGCAATGTGAGCAAACGATTTCACTTGGATTTTTCCACCGCTTATGGACAGTTGATACTGTTGGTGTTTTTGCCGATTAGCGCACTCGCGTTGACGGGTGGTTTTTTGGTGTTATCGGATACCAGCCGTGCTGCGCGTACCATTCAGCAATCAACCGCCGATAATTTGCTGGTGACTCTGCAGCCAGTCGCCGCTTCTATGCAGACGAATCTGATTAAAATCAACCAAGCGCTATCTACAAATACCGCTCAGCCTAATAGCAATAATGGCTTAAATAAAGATAACTTAAACAAACACAGTGCAAATAAAGCTGAGCTGTCGCCCAAAGAATTGGCGACACTGCAAGCCAATGTGAAATTTGCCCTACAAAATGCCATCAACGACAAACACTTGCAAGGTGTGGCGATTGTCAACGAACAAAGTAAAGTGTTGGTCAGTTTTGGGGATTTGTCACAACAGCCCAATCCGCGCTTGTTGCCTTTTTTGGGACGCCACCTTGAGGCGCAAAGCAATACGCAGCAAACTTATTTGCTGACGCAGCTCAACACCCAATCCAACAGCCTGTTTAATAGCAAGGGTAGTAGCTTATTTGGTCGAAAATTGGTACTCAGCCCGTCCGCCAATGCGACTGCCCCATTACCGACGTTGTGGCTTATTGTCAATATTGATAATGAGCCGCTACAAGTGGCTCGCTATCAAGTGATGTTAGCGTTAGCGATTACCGGACTCTTTACTATTTTGCTGCTACTATTGACCACCCATATATATGCTAGACGCTGGATTGCGCCGATCTATGAGATGCGGTTGCATTTGCAGCGCACCAACGCCAACAACCTATATAAACCGATGACCATCAACGCCAGCGGTGAAATCAACCAACTGCAACAGGACTTGGTCAAGACCTTAAGACGTCTGCATAAAAGTTTCCAAGAACTCAAAAATCACGCCGAACAGACCGAAGATGATTTGCGATTGGCTTTTGACGAGATGGAAATGCAAAACATCTCAATTCGCAATGCGCGTGATGCGGCGGTTTCAGCCAGTCAAACCAAATCGGCATTTTTAGCCAATATCAGTCACGAGTTACGCACCCCACTGAACAGTATTGATGGGTTTATTAACCTATTATCCCGTCATGGCGGCTTAAATGCCGAGCAAGATTTGTACGTGCAAACGATTCGTAAGTCTTCAGCGCACCTATTAGCACTGGTCAATGACGTGCTTGATTTTTCTAAGATTGAAGCCGGTAAATTGGTACTGGATAGTCATGAATTTGACCTGTATGCCAGTATCTACGATGTGGTGGATATGCTATCGCCACTGGCGGCGGAGAAAGATTTACGCCTCGCGGTGTTCTTCTATGACGATGTGCCGCATTATCTGGTAGGGGATGCGTTACGCACCAAGCAAGTTTTGACCAATCTTGTTAACAACGCCATCAAATTTACCGATGATGGCGAGGTCATTGTGCGAGTCAGTCTGGATGATGACATTGATGATTTAATTCATATCAGTGTGCAAGACACAGGGCGCGGGATTTCGCCTGAGCATCAAAAAGTGCTGTTCCAAAGTTTTTCGCAAGGCGATCCTTCGATTACTCGCCAGTACGGCGGCACGGGATTGGGATTGGTGATTTCAAAACAGCTCACCTATCTGATGGGCGGCAATATTGGTTTTTATGACAACGCCACTGAGCAAGCGGGTGATGCGAGCCAATCGCACAAAATCAAAGGCACGACGTTTTGGTTTACCTTGCCGATGAGCATCAGTAACCAAGAGCAGCAGCGGCTGCTTATCCATGACCCTATCTGGCAGTTACCCGCCATCGTCCCGCCAAAAACCGATGCCGGTTATGTGGCGGCTGATGCTATCGCTGCGGTAAATATCTTGGTTTGGATTGACCATCCTGCAAGCTTACAAGTGTTAAAAGGCTCACTGCGTGAATTGCCGATTGCCATTACTACCGCAAGTACGCTAGCAAGCCTACTTGAATCGCTCAAAGAAACAGGCAATCATTGGGATTGGGTCATCGTGGACAATGGCACCACTGAGGATACCACGTCGCTGCTCAAACAAGTACGCTTACATTATGCCGGTAAATTGCTACTATTTGGCTATCAAGTCAATCTTGAGCCAGAATTGTTGTCGCGTTACCAAGCGCAAGCCTTGTATCAGCCGCTCGATCGTCGCCAACTTTATCAGCTACTCGATAGTAACTCTGCCAGCAGCCAAGAGCCCACACTGCCGCAGTGGCATGGCTTTACTGTGCTTGCCGTGGATGACCATCTTCCCAATTTGTTGGTACTAGAAGCGTTATTGGCTGAACTAAGCATTAATGTGGTGACGGTTAATAGTGGGTTTGATGCCATTGAATACATCACCACCCACCAGTCACAAAGCGATACCGCCGTGGATTTGATTTTTATGGACATTCAAATGCCAAGAATGTCAGGCAGTGAAGCCGCCATCCAAATCCGTAAGGTTGAAACGCAAGCAGGACATCAGCATATTCCGATTATTGCACTGACTGCGCATAGTCTATCGGATGAACGCGATAAATTATTGGCGTCCGGGATTGATGACTATGTGGGTAAACCAATCAGTCAAGCCCAGTTATTGCAAATCCTGCAACGCTGGTTGGGTAAACACAGCACGTCCGTGTCCGCTGATGTTACTTTTGACTCAACCGCTGATGTGGCTTCTGACAAATCGGCTATCAACTCACCCATCTCGGCGCGGTCGATAGCGTCTATAGTGTCTGGGGCAAATAACCTGCGTACTTCACCTGCAACCCCCAAAGAGAGTGCCGTATTTGCTCATACGCCATTAGCCGCCTCAGCGACTACCACCGATGACAACGCTAATCTACCAAGCCTACCATCGGTCAGCAGTCAGCATAGCGCTGAGTCACTAGCAAGTCTTGCGGTTATTGATTGGGATGATGCGGTGATGCGGGTAGCAGGCAAGCCTGATTTGGCAGCCAACTTGATTACCTTGCTAATTGAATCGATTGAGCAGGAAAAAAGTGACTTGCAGCAGGCTTGGCAGCGCCATGACAGGCAAGCCTTGTCCCACGCGGCGCATCGCATTTTAGGGGCGAGTCGTTATACCGGCGTACCACAGCTACGCCAAGCCAGTCAAAATCTTGAAGATAAGTGCTTACTAAATATCAATAATAGCTCGCCTGCGCAATTTGCCATTTTGGCGCCTTATTATGAGCAAATGCTACAAGCGCTCGATAACTTGGCACAGGCTGATTTGAGTCAATTCCCTGCACTCAAATATGCCCAGCTCAAAGAAAACGACATGACTTGGAAGATGATTTGATGCCCATCACCACAATGCCTCCTAGGTTTGGCATACTTGCTATTCCACGTTACCTTTCTTAAACGTATCGTCCGATATCGCCTCTTGTGCCCAAGCAACAAAATCAGTAAAGTGAGATTAATGATTGCAAATCATTGCGTTTTCGCAACATTTTTTTAAGTGTATTGGGTTGGTCAAATTTTAAGGATGCGTATGTCGGTTTTGTCGGTATCAAAAATATTGCCGGGTGTAGGGTTTTTGCCATTTTCTCAGCGTGCTACTGCTTCGTCTTTAGCGCAGCGTATCAAAGCTGCAAACGATAACCTTGCGCCCGATGTGCGGTTGGAACTTAGCGGTGATGATAGCATCATTATTTGGCTGACAAGGATTGACAAGCGCAATGCGTTAAGTTTTGCGTTGATGGATAAACTCATTGATTTAGCCCACCTGCTCACTACTTGGACGGACGCGCGGGCGGTGATTTTGGCAGGTGAAGGTAAAAGCTTTTCTACCGGCATTGATTTGGCGGATTTAAACAACCCAAAAAACCTAAAACAGGTCGCTTGGGAGCTTATCAAACCGTTTCAAAGTAAATTTCAACAAGTGTGTCTTGTGTGGCGAGAACTGCCGATGCCTGTCATCAGTGTATTGCATGGACATTGCCTTGGCGCAGGGCTACAGTTGGCACTGGCGACCGATATCCGTATCGCCACAGCGGATTGCCAATTTGCCATTATGGAAGCCAAATGGGGACTGGTACCGGATATGGGACTGACCCAGTCTGCGATGGGGGTGCTACGCGCCGATATCGTCAAGGAATTAGCGATGACGGCACGGATTTTTGACGGTCAGCAGGCCTTTGACTACGGTGTGGTCAGCCATCTAAGCGATACACCGATGGAAGTTGCCAAAACTTTGGTCGCAGAATTAAGTAATCGCTCCCCCGATGCCGTCTTGGCGAGCAAACGCATCATCAATGCCATGTATCACACGCCTGCAACAACCTTGTATCAAGAAAAACTGTGGCAAATCAAATTACTGCTGGGACAAAACCGCAAACTTGCCGTCAAAAAAGCCAAGGATGAAACCGTCAAATTTATTGGGCGTCAATTTAACTAATTTAACCCATGGCTTAATTGACCTTGGTGAGTGCCATCATGCTAAGACCCCTGTTCAAACGTCGTCTTATTTTTTTAGCCAGCCTGTTTTTGCTAGGTATGGCGATTTTGTTTTTTATCGCCTGGTGGGGTCGTCTGCCTGCCAACTCGGGCAAATCCAGCACGTATCAAACCGCTGTCATTACTAAAGACCATCAAAAAACGGTGGCAACCGATATGCCACCTGATGAGCCCTCCAGCCGTTTTCGCCAATTTGGCTCGCAAAGCATGGCCGATGGCATCGCAGAGTTGGTTAAAAGCAATCCACAAAAAACGGGCGTTTATCCCTTGCCAGATGGCATGGATGCGTTTGCCGCACGTATGCTGCTCATTAGCACCACAGAGAAAACGCTAGATGTGCAGTATTATATTTGGAATAACGACATCACTGGCAATCTGATGTTCCAAGCCATCAAAGAAGCGGCTGAGCGCGGTGTGCGCGTGCGATTATTAATAGATGATAACAATACCCGTGGTCTCGACCCAACGCTGTGGCTACTCAATGAACACCCCAATATTGAAGTAAGATTGATGAACCCCAATCGTTTTCGCTCGTGGCGCTGGCTAGGGTTTGTGGGCGATTTTGAGCGGCTCAATCATCGTATGCACAACAAATCTATCACCGCTGATAGCCAAATCACCATCACAGGCGGGCGTAATATCGGGGATGAGTATTTTTCTTTAAACCAAGAGATGGTATTTTCTGACCTAGATGTACTGATGGTTGGGCATATTGTGCCGCAGATGTCACAAGCATTTGACCAATATTGGAACCATAAACTGGCTTTTCCTATCACCGATTTGGTCGAAAAACCTGAGGCATCCGCCCTAAACCAAGTGTTTATTCCAAAAACCCAAAAAGCTGATAAACCCGCATCACAACAACTCGACCCTGTGCTAAAGCTGAAAAACGACTATCTAAAGCGCTTGGTGGCAATCGACTTTGTCAATCAAATCAAACAACAAAAATTGCCGCTCTACTGGGCAAGCGTCCAGCTATTGACGGACAATCCTGACAAACTCGGCAGCAAAGCCAATACCCAAGGGTTAGACATCAACCAAAGCTTAGGTAAAATCAGCCGCGAACTCAATTTAATCTCTGCGTATTTTGTACCCACGGAGCAAGGCAAAGATTATTTTATTAACCTTGCAAAAAAAGGCGTAGCGGTGAATATTTTGACCAATGCCATGAGCGCCACCGATGTCAAGCTTGTGCATTCTGGCTATGCCAAACACCGCAAAGACTTACTCAAAGCTGGGGTCAAGCTATATGAATTAAAGCCCAATGCCATCAAAGACAATCTGCGTGATTCATACTTGACGGGAAGCTCTGCCACCAGCTTGCATGCCAAAACGTTTGAAAGCGATGGTGAAAAGGTGTATATCGGCTCGTTCAACTTTGATCCGCGTTCAGCCTTGACCAATACCGAACTTGGCGTTGCCATCGCCCACCCTGTACTTGCCAACAAAATCCGCAATGAATTTTTGCAGGCCTTGCCAACAACTAGCTACACCTTGTCGCTCAAAGATGACAATATTCAGTGGTCAACGCTCGAGAACGGTCAAATCGTCACGTATGATGAAGAGCCACAAACCAAGGCTTGGCAGCGTACACTAGTATGGATGCTATCGCACCTGCCGCTTGAAAAGTTTTTATAAGCTGTCATTGTTATGAACTGTAGCGTTAGCCAATGTGCTTAGCGCAATTGGCTATCCTTACTACCACGGCGATTAAACAGCTCAACTTTTTGCTGATGCTGTTCTAGCGATTGTTGACAATGCACGCACAAGTGCACCCCTGGCATCGCAAGACGCCGTGCTTCAGGAATCGGGGCATCGCACTCCTCGCAATGAGTTAGGCTTTCGCCCTGTGGCAATGCCCGTTTTGCCCGTTCAATCGCGTCATTAATAGTCGCTTCGATTTGCTCGTTTTCTGCGCCATCCGCAGCCCAACCACTTGCCATATTTTTCCTTAGATTTTAATAGGTTAACTATAATAATATGGTAGTGATTTTGTCAAATTTCAATAGCACATTAAAGCCGTTATCGCGCCATTTTATTGTGGCTGTAAATCAATCACCTGACCTTTGATACCTGCCGCTTCATCACTCATCAAGGCAACATACGCACTCATCAAGTCTTCTGGCGCAAGCAAGGTGTTGGGGTTCTCGCTCGGATAGGCAGCAGCCCGCATTTGGGTACGCGTGGCACCGGGATTGATGCAGTTAAAGCGCAGGGTGGTAGTTTTTTGGGTTTCTTGGGTGAAAATATCGCTCATCCCTTCTACCGCCAATTTTGACAGCGCATACGCCCCCCAAAACGCGCGTGGACGGCTGCCGACACTGCTAGAGGTAAACACCACTGAGCCACTTTGTGCAGATTTGAGTAGCGGTAGCAAAGCTTGGGTAAGGGTAAAGGTGGCATTAAAATTGACTTTCATCACTTGCTCAAAAATAATCGGGTCATACATCTCAAGTGGGGTCAATACACCGAGCAACCCTGCATTGTGTAAAACACCGTCCAAATGCCCGACTTCACGCTCAATCAAAATCGCCAATTGCTGCATTTCTGTGTAGCTTGCACTCTCTAAATTCATCAGTAGCATGGCAGGCTCGGCACCGCCTTCTGCTTCAATTAGGTCATACACGGCTTCAAGCTTGCTCGCGGTTTTGCCAAGTAGTAGCACGGTCGCGCCATATTTTGCATAGCTTAGCGCTGCTGCTTTGCCGATGCCATCACCTGCCCCTGTGACCAAAATATTTTTACCTTTTAGACAATCGGCAGGTGGAATAAAGTTACGGATATCATCATGCGTTGCTAAAGTCATAGTTTCCTCAAAATTTTTCTCAAAAGCTTGCTAAAAAATTCCCTAAAAATCGGTCAAATTGTTAACACCTTGTCTATGCATCAACCGCCTAGTTGCTTGTTCAAGCATCCGTCCAATCGCCAAGTAAAGCGGTCAATTCAGCGACGCTATGGATGATGTTATCTGCGCCCCAACTGCCCAAATCCGCTTGGTCTTCAGGGGGAATGTAGCCATAAGCTGCCAAAATCGTACGCATATTCGCCGCATTGCCCGCTTGAATGTCACGAATATGGTCACCGACATACACACAATTTTTAGGCTGTAGCTGACGCCTGAGTTGCTCATTCAACCGCGCTACTGCTAAATACATGGGCTCTGGGTCAGGTTTGGTGTGTTTGACATCATCAGGGCATACTAGTACCGCACAGCGCTCAGTTAGCTGAAGTTTCTCTAACAAATTTTCTGCCAAATAACGCGGCTTATTGGTGACAATGCCCCATACAATGCCGCGTGATTCCAAGTTTTTTAGCAGCGAATCAAGCCCATCAAACAAGCGGCTATCGACACAGATATCGGCCTCATAGGTGTCCAAAAACTCTTGCCGATAAGCCAACAAGGTTGGGTCATCCTCAGTCACATTGGCAAGCTCGCCAAACATCAGCTTGACCATCGCTCTGGCGCCCGCAGAAACTTGCTCACGAATGGCGGTATCACTGGGTGCTGGGTGCTGGTGTTTGGCGCACATCACCTTAATAATCCGAATAAAATCAGGTGCTGTATCAATCAAGGTACCATCAAGGTCAAACAATACGGCTTGGCATTTTTCAGTCATTTTTTGCTCAAATCAACGATTAATATTTAAGTAAAGCCAACTACTGAGGCTTATATACCGCCATCATGTAGTTAACGTCAACATTTTGTGCCAGCCAATAGTGCTTGATAAGTGGATTGTAATGTAAGCCAATTAAATCTTGACGTTTGCAGCCTGCACGCTGAGCAAAACGATCTAGCTCGGCTGGGGTGATGAATTTTTCATAATCGTGTGTGCCGCGTGGCAACAAGCGTAATAAGTATTCAGCGCCAATCACCGCAAATAGGTAGGATTTTGGGTTGCGATTGATGGTCGATAGTACCAATACGCCATTGGGTTTGAGCAGAGTAAAACAAGCATTGATAATTGACTGCGGGTCTGGCACGTGCTCGAGCATTTCCATACACGTCACCACATCAAACTCACCAGCGTGCGCTTTGGCAAAATCTTCTACAGCGACACAAGCAAAATCAATCGCTTGGCTAGTTTGTTCGGCATGGATTTGTGCTGCCTTGATGTTCGCTTCTCCCAAATCAATACCCGTCACCGTGGCGCCGCGCACTGCCATGCTATGTGACAAAATACCACCACCACAGCCGACATCTAACACTTTTTTGCCCGTTAATCCTGATTGCTGGCGGGCGATGGTTTGCTGTTCAATCCAGTTTAAGCGTAGCGGATTGATTTGGTGCAAGGTGGCAAACGCGCCTGATTTGTCCCACCATTCATTGGCAAGGTCGGTGAATTTTTGTACTTCTTGTAAGTCGACGTTTTGCTGTAGGTTCGGTTGTGTCATGATGATAGTTCCGTTTGATTTTTACTTCGGTATTTTTTAATTCGATACTTTTTACTTTAATAGCATGTTATCGCGTTTTTTGAAATGCGGTTACTTGCTAACCACAATTGCCATCAAAAATAGCCTTATTCTAACAGTTTTTAGCCCATTCGCTGTAGAATTTATGTGGCAGGCTAATAGCGTAAACTTGTAGGATAAATTTGTAGGGTAAAATAGCTTATTGCTGCATAACCCCATAACCGTCCAACTTTAAATATTACTGATAAATTAAACTTAAAAAATATAATTTTTAATTTAGAAAATTTAATTAACATATTGCTTATTTTTTTCGTCAGTGTAGTTTTTTTTAGTTTACAAAGGATTACACTTAGGCGCATCCGCAATTTATGATAGTATAACGCGCAGGTATTTTCGTATTTTGAGCCCTACTAGCAAGCGATTTTCTATAAGATACTATAAGATATTAGCCGTGCTAGACCCTATGATTTGACTATTAATGAGGCAACCATGAAAAAATTAGCAATGACCGCAATCGCCGCCGCTATCGGCTTGACCAGTTTATCCACCCAAGCTGCAGATTTTGTAGCGGGTCAAGACTATAAGGTGCTTGCAAACCCAGAGAAAATTGAAGGCAATAAAATCATTGTTCGCGAATTTTTTTGGTATGGTTGCCCACACTGCTACAAATTAGAACCTTACATGGCACAGTGGTCAAAAAAATTGCCAGCTGATGTGGTATTTATGCAGACACCAGCTGCGATGAACCCTGTGTGGGAACAAAACGCGCGCGGTTTTTATGCTGCACAGTTATTAGGTTATCAGGGCAAAACCCACCAAGCGATGTTTGACGCAATTCAAAAAGACCGCCAAAAATTGTTTGACCAAGCCTCTATCGGTCAATGGTACGCATCAAAAGGTGTGGATATCAATAAATTTAACAGCATGTACAATTCTTTTGCGGTGAATACCCGTATCGCACGTTCAAAAGATGCGGCGCAGCGCTTCCAACTATCAGGGGTACCTGCGGTTGTCGTTGATGGCAAATACGTTGTTGAGGGTGAGGATGGTAAAGTGCCACAAGTGGTTAATTACCTCATCAATAAAGCCCGTGCTGAGCGTGGTGGTAAATAATCCGCCAGCCATTTGCTAAGGATTAATAGTTTTAGCCTAGATGGTTTTAGCTTAAATAGTAAAAAAGCCGTTTCATTGAATTATCATTGAAACGGCTTTTTTTATAGGAGCAGCTTTTTTATAGTAATTAATGAAACCTAGTGTTCGGCTGGCGTGCCGCCTTGTGCCACAATCCAATTTTCTAGCTGTTTAGTTTTTTCATCCAATAGCATTTTATCACCGCTTGCTTCAACATTGAGACGAATCAGTGGCTCAGTGTTGGAAGCGCGGACATTAAAGCGCCAGCGTGGAAAATTGACCGACAAGCCATCGAGTTTATCAAGGGTCGCCGTTTGGCTATCAAATTGTTGGTAGCTATCTTCAAGTTTTGCCAACACCGCGGGTGCAGTGATACCGTCTAATTTAAAGTTAATCTCACCTGAGATGGGAAAAGCGGCAATCATCTCATCAACCAGTTGCGACAGTTTTTTTGGCGCCTCTGTTTTGCCTGATTTTGACAGCAATTCAATCACCAATAACCAAGGAATCATGCCACTATCACAGTAGTTAAAATCGCGGAAATAATGATGCGCAGACATCTCGCCGCCATACACTGCATTGTTTTCACGCATGACTTGTTTGATAAAAGAATGCCCTGACTTACTGATAGTCGCTTTGCCACCGGCCGCTGCGATGACGCTTTCGGTATTTAAGATATTGCGCGGGTCATAGACAATCGCCTCGGCAGGATTTTTATCCAAGAAAGCTTTGGCAAGCACCCCCACTACATAAGTGCCTTCCAAGAATCGAGCGTTCTCATCAAAGAAAAAACAGCGGTCAAAATCGCCATCAAAAGCAATCGCCAAGTCCGCTTTCTCTGCCAATAGCTTGTCTGCTGTCACTTTACGGTTGGCAATAATCATGGGATTGGGAATACCATTGGGAAAACTGCCATCAGGCGCATGATTGATTTTGATAAAATTAATAGGCGCGTTGGCAGCTTGTAGACGCTGCTCAAGCAAATCAATCGTTGGCGCAGCACTACCGTTGCCACAGTTGACGACCACTGTTAAAGGTCGTAATGCGTTGACGTCAATATAGCTTATGAGATGGTCGATATAGGCGGTTTTGTCTTCTTTTAACTGGTACTCGCCTTTACTGGCTGCTGCTTTGAACGCGCCTTTTTCTGCGATTTGTTGAATATCTGCCAAGCCGGTGTCCGCGCTAATGGGTTTGGACTGTTCACGCACCAATTTTAGCCCGTTATAATTAATGGGGTTGTGACTGGCGGTCACTTCAATACCGCCAATCGCGCCATAGTGGCTGGTGGCAAAATACACTTCTTCAGTGCCTGTCATGCCCAAATCAATCACATCGATGCCTGCATCTAATATGCCTTGAATAGTGGCTTTTTTGAGGGCTTCACTACTGGGGCGGATATCACAGCCAATCACAATCGCTGGTTTTTGCTGATTTGATAGCGGTTCACTTAAAAATTGGGCGAAAGCACGTCCGATACGGTAGGCAATGTCCTCGTCAAGATTTTTACCGAGTTCGCCGCGGATGTCATAGGCTTTAAAAGACGAAATTTTGATGGGAGAAAAATCATTCATATACGTGGCTCATGGGATTAAGAATTAAGAATGTCATTCAATTAACTGTTAATTACTCAAAATCAGTTATTCACTAGCAATGATCAACTATCACCAAACACATCGCGGCTATACACTTTTGCCTTGACCTGCGCTAATTCGGGATATAATCGGTTCGCGACAATCACATCGCTCGTTTGTAAAAAACTGGCTAAATCATTGACTACGGGACAATCCATAAACTGCGGTGACGACAGACTGGGCTCATAGATTTGTACATCAATGGCATGTTGTTTGAGCAGTTCAATAATGTCCAAAATCGCAGAGTCTCTAAAGTTATCGGCATCTTTTTTCATGCTCAAGCGGTATACACCCACGGTATTAGGCTGCTTGGCGATAATTTGACGGGCGATAAAGCGTTTGCGGGTATTGTTGGCATCCACCACCGCATGAATCACATTGGCAGGAATCCCTTCATAATTGGCTTTAAGCTGTTGGGTATCTTTGGGTAGACAATAGCCACCATACCCAAATGATGGGTTGTTGTAATGCATGCCAATCCGCGGGTCTAAGCTCACACCGGTGATAATCGACTCACTATCAAGCCCCATGCTTTCGGCAAAGCTATCTAACTCGTTAAAAAATGCAATGCGTGTGGCAAGGTAGCTGTTGGCAAATAGTTTGACCGCCTCTGCCTCAGTAGGCGGCATAATTTGGCTTGGGGTATGGTTTTGTTCGCTGGCAGTTTGGTATTGGGTAATTAGTTGGTGGCAAACATCTTGCAGCGCTGGCACATGGTTTATATCACAGCCAACGATAATACGTGACGGATGAAGATTGTCATATAACGCTTTGCCCTCCCGCAAAAACTCCGGCATAAACAAAATACGCGTATCAAATTTTGCCTGCATGTCAACGGTAAATCCAATCGGTACGGTTGATTTGATTACAATCGGCACTTGTGCATTGTGAGCGCGTACGGTTTGGATACTGGCTTCCACCGATGAGGTATCAAATTTACCCGTGGCGACATCGTAATTGGTTGGTGTGGCAATAATCACCAAATCTGCGGTTGAAAAATCAGCCTCACTTACCAACTGCGCCGCTAAATTCAAGGACTGCGTTGCCAAGAACTGCGCAATCAACGCATCGTCAATCGGCGACGCTTGCTGTTGTAATTGGGCAATTTTTTGGGCATCGATATCGACCAAGGTGACTTGGTTAGCGAGTTTAGGCTGGGCTAATAAGACCGCATTGGACAGACCGACATAGCCTGCCCCAATGACAAAGATGGTTGTAATCATGGGTGATGGAACCTTACAAATCGCAGCAAAAATTAGCGAAGCCGTCGCGTATTTTCAGCCTTGATATTTCTTATATTTTTAAATTAGATAAGTTTTTGCCAATATCACTATAGTTTGACAAAATGGCATAGCGATGACAACGATTATTTTGCAGCATCTGTATTTTAAGCATCTAGACTGTCAAGACAAATGCATTCACTAATGGACTTAGATTGCCACGTCAAATGCGCTAAAATAACTAGGTCAATGTTATATTGTGAATTTTTCATCATTTACCATCAATCACCCTTCAGAGATAACGATGCAACCGACTTCCAATTTTGCTGACCTCATTGCCTTAATGGCACGACTGCGCCAAGACTGCCCTTGGGATAAAAAACAAACCAACGACAGCCTCATTCCCTACGCCCTAGAAGAAACCTATGAGCTCGTCGAAGCCATACAATCGGGCGACAGTGACGACATCAAGGGTGAGCTTGGCGATGTGCTGCTACAAGTGGTTTTTCACGCTTGTCTATATGAAGAACAGCAGCAGTTTGATATCAGTGAGGTGATTTTCACCTTACAACAAAAACTCATTCGCCGTCACCCGCATGTGTTTGACAAAGAAAATCTAAAAACCGATGAAGATGTCAAAAAACGCTGGGATGAAATCAAAGCCTTGGAAAATGCCGAAAAAGCCAAACAGGGTAAACTGGTAAACCATCGCCGCACCCTTGATGCAGTCAAGGCAGGCTCAGCGTTAATGCAAGCGCAAGAACTACAAAAAACTGCCAATAAAGTCGGTTTTGATTGGGATGTGGTGTCGGGTGCGGTGGACAAATTGGATGAAGAAGTGGCAGAGCTCAAAGAAATCTTACCAATCGATGGTCAAAAACCGACGCCTGAACAAAAAGCGCTGCTAGAAAAAGAACTGGGGGATTGTTTTTTTGCCCTAGTCAACATTGCTCGCAAACTGGGCATTGATAGCGAAAAAGCGACTTTGACCACCGTACATAAATTTCGCTCTCGTTTTGGCTTTATTGAAGATGAGCTCGCTAAAATGGGTAAAACCCCTGAAACTGCTAGCTTAGAAGAAATGGATAACTTGTGGGATTTGGCAAAACAGCATGAAAAATTTGCATGAGGGGGTTTAAGCACGGGCTAGGTTTTAGGGTCTAGTATTATTGACAGCTAATACCCTGTTTACATGCCGTGTACATTTTTTTGGTAAAACAGCTTTTTAGCTAAGTTTGTGCTAAGTTTGGGGTGGCATAATAGCTCACATCAACTCATTAAACTAATGTTAAGCCAATTTGGTTAATAGCATTGATTTAATAGCTTTGATTTAACACAAGGTTTGATTCGTTTGTTATTGAATCTATCTTGTTTATTCAATCTTGTTGATCCATTACATAAATCAGTATAACAATAATATTTTAAGAGACGACTAGGTTCTGTTGAACATTCAAAGCTTCAGCCAATGATAAGCAAAGGCTAGAGCG
>NZ_DAMALV010000036.1:0-22214 GCF_032069585.1 Moraxella sp. CTOTU48268 | reverse complement strand
CAGATTGATTATCAAGGCTGGGTGATTGCCCGTGGTAACGCCAATGGCGGACGCTATGACGGCAACTTTGGGCAAGCCAATCACGCAGGCTATGCGTTTGTGTTGGCGCTGTGTGGGGTGATTTATCAACTGCAGCAGTCGTTTCAAGAAAAGTTGAATGCGCCGCAGTGGCTGATTGGTCGATACCGACAATATGCGCGGTTTGGCTTGATGGTATTGTTTGTGATATTTACCATCGGGCTTGCCTTGACACAAAGTCGGGCGGGTCTGGTGATGATGTTGGCGGTGATTCCAATTTTCTTTTTGACCCAGCCGATAGCATGGAAAAGCAAATTATCGGCTAGCGTTTTTGGTCTTGTCGTATTTGTGCTGTACTATATGGGCGCAAGCTGGATTAGTAATTATAGCAGTGCCAATCAGCTTGGGGCGGTGAGCCGTATGGCAGGCGGGCAGGGTAACCGCTCGGCGATGAGCGAACGCGCCATGATGATATTTCATGACCATGTGCTCACAGGAGTCGGATGGAACAACTACATGGGTGCAAGCGTTGATTATGCCCAATATTTTAAATGGCCAGAGATTGCCGACCATTCTCACAATTTTGCCACCATGATTTTGGCGGAGCTAGGGGTATTAGGCGCGCTATGCTTTGTGCCGATTGTTTGGCTACTGGTGCGGGCGATTCATCTGCGCCATAGTAGCGAAAGCGCGATTGCACTGGCATTTGTCATCGCCAGTATCTTGTATGCCAGTGTAGAATACCCGTTATGGTATTTTCGTTATCTCGCGGTTTTTGCCTTATTTTTGGCGTTGATTGATCAGCGCAACTGGCAGTTTGTGTGGCAAAGCAAACTAAGAAAAGCCATGTCTGTTGTCATGCTTGGTTTGGCGATGTTATCAGGCTACTATATTTGGCAATATTTTCAGCTCAATTATTTAGATTATAATCGCTTTATCAAGCACACCAATCATCTAAACCAAGACAAAGGAATTGACTATCAAAATGACGTGTTTGGCTTTAGCGCGTATCATGACCGCATCCTTGCCATGCAAGTGCCGATTAATCGCCATCAGGCAAGCGTAAAAGAAGCCATTTTTGAAGAGGTGCTAAATACCGATTCTTCCCAGTATAATATATTAGCCTATGCACAGTTCTTAGCCTATAAAGGTGACCAGCAAGCGGCATTAAAACATATCGAAGCGGCTTGTGTGATGGTCAAAGATTTATCCGATTGTGACAATGTCGAGACCGATTTGGGTAACCTTGCCAAACAAGATCCTGCGACATTTGCAGCCTTATACCGTGAGTTTCAACAATGGCGTGACGCCAACCCTGAAAAAACAGGACTCAAACCATAATGCAGCGGGTAATTTTCTTGGTATGGCAAAATATCGCGTTCCGACTCATTGTGGGATGGTTGGTTGTGGTGGTGTTGCCGGCGTTGCTGATGTGGCGAATGCGCTTTTTGCAGGGTCGCTGGCTGATTACTGAGTTTAACAGTATGGTGTTAGCCACGTTGGGTGTCTTGCTCGTCACCCTCGGTCTGCGCAAACTCACCCAGTTTCCAGGTCAACGCTCCATCAGTTTTGTGTTGCCAACCTTATTGTTGGTGATGATGCTGTTAGGCATGGTGATTATCGTTTTTCGGTTGCCGTATTCGCTATATTATTTTGGCTTATCGGGTGCGATTGGGGCAGTGTTTTTCTTTTTATCGTTTTTACTTGAGCAAAAAGCCCACCAACCTTATATGGCGTATATTCCACTGGGGCATTGTCAAAACTTTGAAGCGATTTTTCAAATCCGTTGGTTACGCCTCGAAAAACCGCACTTGGATGCCATACAATCCAAAAAAGTCCAAGCGATAGTAGCAGACCTGTCATCGCCTGCACTCGATGAAGACTGGCAGCGATTTTTAACCGAGCAAACGTTACAGGGCAGACCGGTGTATAATAATCGCCAGGTGTATGAGTCTTTGACAGGTCGTCTGCCGATTCATCATTTGTATGAAAACGAATTGGGCTCGCTGTTGCCCTCGCAAACCTATTTAAGGTTTAAACAACTGATTGATATCCTAGCGATTTTATTGGTCTCACCCTTTGTATTGCTGATTGCGGTGATAACTGTCATTGCGATACGGTTGGAAAGTCCGGGTAGGGTCATATTTGTCCAAGAGCGGGTCGGGCAAGGCGGAAAACTGTTTAAAATTTATAAATTTCGCAGTATGCGCTTTGACTCAGAAAAAAACGGGGCAAAACTGGCGCAACAAAATGACCCTCGAGTGACTAAAGTCGGCAAGTTTATTCGTAAAACCCGTATCGATGAGTTGCCGCAATTTTTGAATGTGCTCAAAGGCGATATGAGCCTGATTGGACCGAGACCTGAACAGCTAAGTTTTGTCAAAACCTTTGAAAAAACCATCCCTTTTTATAATTATCGACATATCGTCAAACCCGGTATTTCTGGATGGGCGCAGGTCACACAAGGCTATGCCAGTGATACCGATGAGACAGCGCTTAAGGTACAGTACGATTTTTATTATATTAAACATATTTCTTTTGCATTAGATATCTTGATTGTGCTCAAAACCATTCAAACCATGCTGACAGGTTTTGGGGCTAGATAAACTGCGACAAATAACTTTAGCCATAATAGGTAGTGCACTATGTTAACCAATTCAACCATTTTAGTGACAGGCGGGACAGGCTCATTTGGGCATACCTTTGTGCCGATGACGCTTGAAAAATACAATCCCAAAAAATTGATTATCCTCTCGCGTGATGAGATGAAACAGTGGGAAATGGCAAAACTGTACCAAGGCGACCCGCGTGTGCGTTTTTTTATCGGTGATGTGCGTGATAAAGACCGTCTATATCGCGCGCTTGATGGGGTGGATTATGTGGTGCATGCGGCAGCAACCAAAATCGTGCCAACTGCCGAATATAATCCGTTTGAATGTGTCAAAACCAATATCAACGGCGCAATGAATTTGATTGATGCCTGTATTGATAAAGGGGTAAAAAAAGTCGTTGCCTTATCGACTGACAAAGCATCTAGTCCAGTAAATCTATATGGCGCGACCAAATTGGCGTCGGACAAACTGTTTGTCGCAGGCAACGCCTATTCAGGGGAGCATGGCACACGCTTTTCGGTGGTACGTTATGGTAATGTCATGGGGAGTCGTGGCTCGGTGATTCCGTATTTTCTCTCAATTAAAGACAGTGGCGTGCTGACTATCACAGACCCGCGTATGACCCGTTTTATGATTTCGCTTGAGCAAGGCGTGGAGCTGGTTTGGCATGCATTTGAAGACATGGTGGGCGGCGAAATTTATGTCAAAAAAATTCCATCCATGACTATGCCAGATTTGGCAACTGCCGTTTCTGCCACTGCCGAGCAAAAAATCATTGGTATTCGTCCTGGCGAGAAATTGCATGAGCAAATGATTAGTGCCGAAGATTCTTTTCATACCTACGAATATCCTGAGCATTTTAAAATCTTGCCCGCGATTAATGGCTGGGATGAAACGCCTGAGCGTATCAAAGATGGTGTTAAGGTGCCAGAAGGCTTCGTGTACGCCAGTGATAATAACAGTGAATGGATGACAACTGGGCAACTCCAAGAATGGATTGAAACCAACAAAGCAAAAATTGGTAAAATTTAATCGCTAACCCTTGATAACAAACCCACTCAATAACCAACCCCTTTGGGCAAATATTATGGCAAATCAATTTATCCCTTATGGTCGTCAGCATATCACCCAAACTGATATTGATGCGGTAGTTGCCGTGCTACAGTCTGATTTTTTGACCCAAGGTAGTCAAGTACCGGCGTTTGAAGAACGAGTCGCTACCTATACGGGAGCAAAGTTTGGCGTGGCGGTGAATAGTGCGACGTCAGCACTACATATTGCCTGTTTGGCATTGGGTCTGGGTAAAGATGACTGGCTGTGGACGACGCCGATTACCTTTACTGCATCTGCCAACTGTGGATTGTACTGTGGTGCTAACATTGATTTTGTGGATATTGATCCGCTAACACTCAATATGTCTATCACCGCCTTGGAAGAAAAATTACAGCTTGCCGATGCTGAAAACCGCTTGCCAAAAATAGTCATTCCTGTACATTTCACCGGTGAGCCCTGTGATATGGCGGCCATTTATGCGCTATCGCAACAATATGGCTTTAAGGTTATTGAGGACGCCTCCCATGCAATTGGTGGCAAATACCACAAGCAACCAATCGGCAATTGTGAGTTTAGCGACATTACCGTGTTTAGCTTTCACCCTGTCAAAATCATTACCACCGCAGAAGGTGGACTGGCAACAACGAATGACCCGGCATTGGCGGAAAAAATGCAGTTACTCCGTAGTCATGGTATCACCCGTGATGCCAACCTAATGACCCACGAACCTGACGGTGGTTGGTATTATCAGCAAATTGATTTGGGCTTTAACTATCGCATGACCGAGTTGCAAGGGGCATTAGGGGTGAGTCAAATGAACTATTTGGATGACTTTGTCACTCGCCGTCATCAGCTTGCCAAACGTTATGATGAATTATTAACAGATTTGCCGATTATGTTGCCTTATCGCAATCCTGCTAATTATTCGGGGTTTCATTTATATCCTATTCAACTAACAGCAGACAGTGGCAAAACGCGTAAGCAAGTGTTTGACAGTTTGCGGGCGCAAAATATCGGGGTGAATGTGCATTATATTCCTGTGCATACCCAGCCGTATTATGCCAAGTTGGGCTTTAAACAAGGCGATTTTCCGCATGCCGAGCGCTACTATGCACAAGCGATTAGTTTGCCATTGTATTATGACTTAAGCGAAGCATTACAAGACCAAGTGGTGGATGCCTTAAAGATAGCGTTGGCTCAGGCGTTAACCTAAATGAATATCTGTATCATCCCTGCGCGTGGCGGTAGCAAACGCATTCCCCGCAAAAACATCAAAGATTTTTGTGGCAAGCCTATGCTGGCTCGTGCCATTGAAACGGCAAAAAACAGCCAATTGTTTGAGCAGATTATCGTCTCCACTGATGATAGCGCTATTGCCGATATCGCTCAACACCATGGTGCCACTGTCAGCCAAAGACCTGCCGAGCTTGCCGATGATTACGCCACGACCGCTGCGGTGATTCGCCATACGCTGCAGAGCATGCCAAAAGCTAGCCATATCTGCTGTCTATACCCCTGTACGCCTTTTTTAAAACCGCAGTATTTAACCGATAGTTTTGAGCGTTGGCAGTCATCCAACAGTCTGTATTGTTTTCCAGTTTTAGAATTTGAATCCAATGTGTTACGCTCACTGAAGTTAAGCGATACCGGTGAAGTGTTGAGCATGTTTAGCCAACATGAACTCACCAGAACCCAAGATTTGCCGCAGGCGTATTTTGACGCAGGTCAGTTTTATTGGGGCAGTCGTGAAGCATGGCTCGGCGAAGATAAAATCCATAATCATGCGCTAGGCTATGTGTTGCCAAAATACAGTGTGGTCGATATTGATGATGATAACGATTGGCGATTTGCTGAGCGCCTGTACCAAGCGCAATTGGAGCTAGCATGAAGATCGTGGTTCGAGCAGATGCAAGTTTAACGATTGGTAGCGGTCATATCATGCGTTGCCTGACACTCGCTGACGGGTTAAAAAAGCAAAGGCATGACATCTCGTTTATTTGTCGTCATCATGACGGGCATTTGGCGGATTTGATTGCACAAAAAGGTTTTGCTGTGCAGCTGTTAGCCAAAAGTAAGACTGCAGATTTTATCAAACAGCATGCCCATAGCGAATGGCTCGGCGCCAGTGAAAGCGATGATTTTGCCGAGTGTCAACCCATCTTACAAGTGTTAAAGCCAGATTGGCTGATTATCGACCATTACGCGATTGGCGAAAACTGGGAGCAGCAAGCCAAACGACTTTTGCCAAACCTTAAAATTTTAGCCATTGACGATTTAGCCGACCGAACGCACGACTGTGAGATTTTGCTTGACCAAAATTTTGGGCGAAAAAACGAAGATTATCAAGCGCTTGTACCAAGTCATTGCCAGCTATTACTAGGCACGCGTTATACACTATTACGGGATGAGTTTGCCAGCTGGCGAGCGATGAGCCTAAACAGACGTAAAAGCGTACAGCCGCCCAAACATATATTGGTTAATCTTGGCGGTGTCGATAATGATAATGTCACGCTCAAGATTTTGCAAAGTCTTAATACCTTTGTCCAACAATCTACGCAATCATTTAACGTGACTGTCGTCATGGGCAAAACCGCACCGCATATCGAAAGTGTGCAAAGGTTTGCCAAGCGCGCAAGTTTTGCGTGTGCTGTTCTTGTTAATGTGACTAATATGGCGCAACTGATGGCAAATGCTGACCTTGCGATTGGGGCTGCAGGCAGCACCACCTGGGAGCGCTGTTGTTTGGGCTTACCAATGATGCTGATCGTGCTTGCCGATAACCAACAGGTGATTGCCAAAGCGTTGGCAGATAAAAACCTGGTCAAAGTGGTGACTGACATAGGTGCATTGGATGAGCAACTGCCCCGCTTGTTGAGCGAACTGGCCGACAATTATAAAAAATTCAGCCGGCAATCTGCCAAGTTGGTCGATGGGCAAGGGGCGAAACGGGTTGCGCACTGGATTAAATTTGCGCAAAAATTTCAACATTGCCAAGTGCGGCAAGCAACCCAAGCCGATAGCCAGATGATTTGGCAATGGCGTAATCACGTTGACGTGCGCCGGTGGATGTTTGGGCAAGATGAAATTGCCCTCGCTGACCATGAAAAATGGTATGGCAGACAGCTTGACCGTGCCAATGTGCATTTGCTAATTTTTGAAGTCGCTGGTGAGCCCATGGGGTTAGTCAATGTTACCCAAATGACGGTGGATAAATACCAGACGCTGCAGTTGGCGAACACCCATGCGCCAAACCCTAATTCGTCAAATCCTAATTCATCAAGCCCGAATGAAAAAACGGCCAGTTGGGGGTTTTATTTATCACCCAATAGCCCAAAAGGACAGGGGCTTGGCTTTGCATTGGGGGTTTTGGCGATTGCACAGATTTTCAACACCACCGACATTGGCAAAATCACCGCGCAAGTGCTGGCATATAATACCGCGTCACTGGCGTTGCATCGTAAATTGGGATTTAGCGAAACAGGTGTGTTAAAACAGCATTTTGGTGTGGGTGAAAAAGTGTATGATGTGGTTGAGTTTGAATTAAAATCGCAAGATTTTTTATTTTAGGGGTGGGTCTGAGTGGGGTATCTATGAATCAAAATTTCAGCATTAACAATCGCCCAATCGGCATTGACCATGCGCCGTACATCATCGCCGAAATGTCCGCCAACCACAACGGCGACATCAATAACGCTTACCGTATTATTGATATGGCAAAGGCGTGCGGTGCTGATGCGGTCAAAATGCAAACTTATACTGCAGATACCATCACCCTCAACAGCACCGCCGCAGATTTCCAAATTCATGGGGGATTGTGGGACGGGCGTACCTTGTATGACTTGTACCAAGAAGCTTACACGCCGTGGGAGTGGCATAAACCATTGTTTGACCACGCTCATAAAGTCGGCATCACCATATTTAGTTCACCGTTTGACTTTACTGCGGTGGATTTACTCGAGGATTTGAACGCCCCAGCGTACAAAATCGCCTCGTTTGAAGCCATTGATTTACCGCTTATCAAATATGTGGCAAGTACCGGCAAGCCAATGATTATCTCTACAGGGATGGCCGACCAAACCGAAATGGCCGAGGCGGTTGCCGCGGCGCGTGATGGCGGCTGCAAACAGCTTGCGCTATTGCACTGCGTGAGTGGTTATCCAGCCCCCGCACAGGACTATAACCTGCGTACCATTGTCGATATGCAGCGCCGTTTTGGCGTGCCGATTGGCTTATCCGACCATACGCTTGACAACACCACCGCCGTGACAAGCGTGGCATTGGGGGCGTGTATCATTGAAAAACACGTCACCCTAGACCGCAATGGCGGCGGGGCGGATGACAGTTTTTCACTGGAAAAAGATGAACTCACCGCGCTCTGCCGTGACAGCAAAACCGCTTGGCAAGCGTTGGGACAAGTCGATTACGGTCGTAAATCAAGCGAAATCGGCAATGTGCAATTTCGCCGTTCACTGTATTTTGTCAAAGACATGACGGCAGGGGATGTGATTGATGAAAGCTGTATCCGTAGCGTTCGCCCTGGCTTTGGGCTTGCCCCGAAGTTTTATGATGAGTTGATAGGCAAAAAAGTGCTAACGAATATCCAAGCCAATACCGCCACCTCATGGAATGTCCTTGAAAGGTAATGTTAAATAAAATCAAACGTTTAACACAATCCGCCTTACTCAAAGACAGCCTGATTTATGTGGTGGGCGAGATGACCGCCAAAGCCGTGCCGTTTTTGCTATTGCCCTATTTAACACGGGTATTAGGCACAACGGGCTTTGGTGATTTGTCCTATTATTTATCGCTCACGGCATTTATTGTAATCGCCATGAGTCTGTCGCAAAATGGCGCTTTGACCCGTTATTTTTATGTGTATGGCAGGCATGGGCTGGGCAATATTTTATTGGCAGGCGGGCTATATAGCGTGGGCGTGCTATTAATTGGGACGGCGATTAGTTGGCTGTTACATAGCGAATTGCTTTTTTACTGCTTTTTTACTGCCTTTTTGCAAACCTTGATTCAAAACCAACTGGCACTGCGGCAATGCCAAAAACGCCCGTTTAGCTATTTGACCATCCAACTGGGATTAGCCTTGGGCAATTTACTATGGACGCTGCTGATTTTTCAGTTTTTTGCGGGCGATACCACCGATAAAGTTGCCCAGCGCCTTATCGCGATTATCTTGGCGCATGGGTTCACTTTTGTCGCAGCGTTGGCGTGGGCAAAATACCAATTTGCTATCAAATTTCGCTTTACCCCAAAACGGCTTAAACTGGGACTTGGTTATATTTTAACGCTAGGCTTGCCGCTGTTATTACATGGGTTAAGCTATACCATCAAAGGGCAACTTGACCGAGTGTTGATTCACCAGCGGTTTAGCAGTCATGAGTTAGGCGTATATTCGGCAGGGGTGCAAGTCGCTAGTAGCTTGACCATTGTGATTATGGCGGTCAATTCTGCGCTGGTGCCTCACTTATATGAACGGCTAAAATCGCAGCGCATGACAGTGATGCAATTGCATCGACTGTTTTGGCTGAGCTTAATAGTGCCTTTTCTGTTGACTGCCATGGCTTGGGCGATGCCATCGTCATTGATGGCGTGGCTATTAGGGGCAGATTTTGCCCAAAGCCAGTATTATGTGGTGATGTTTGTACTGGCGTTTTCGCTGATAATTCCGTATTTATTGTTGGTGAATTTTTTGTTTTATCATGCCAAAAGCGCGCAAATCTCGCTGTGCTCCGTCATCTCAACGGTGGTATATTTGCTTGCCTTGTGGGTGTTAAGTGGCGTATCCCTAGCGGTGGTGCCGTATGCGACTATTATTAGTGGCGTGGTGATTTTGCCGTTGTTATATTATTATACGCTGCAGGTGGAAAAGGTCAAAAAAACGCCATGAATCTCATTATTTGTATCACCCCCTTGCAAGTGTTGATTGCCAAGCAAATTATTAAGCAACACAGTACCCCCTTTATTGGGCTTTATTTGCCGTATGGCGCCCATTCAAAAAGCGAGCCCAAACACCGCTATTATTTTGAACAACTTGAGCAAGTCTGCGAAAAATCCGCCTTTATCGAACTAAACAATAAAACCTGGGGCGAGCGTTTTGCTACCCTAAACCACATCAAAACCACACTTAACACGCTTGATATTTGGCAAAAACCTATCGAAAACGTCTATCTTGCCAGTATTGACGTGTTGTTTTTGCAATATGTTATTTCTAAAGTAAAATTCCAACAGCTGTATACCTTTGATGATGGCACCGCTAATATTTTCCCCAATTCTAGCTATTTTCAACCGTTACCAAAATCCTTACCATTACAACTGTTTAAACACGCCGTGGGCATTACTTATCCCAGTATCCCTAGTATTTTGGCTATCTCCAAAAAACAGTTCACCATTTTTCCCCAGGAAAAAAATATCATAGCTACTACCGAGCCTGTTTATTTGTTTGATAAAGTAGACAATCAGCCAGATGAGAATTTGCCGGTAAAACGGCTGTTATTGGGGCAAGCACTGGACAATTTTATCGGTGACAATGCTTATGCTGATATTGTAGAAACAATGGTCAAGGCATTTCACCTTGACGCATTTTGTCCGCACCCGCGAGAAAACTTGGATTTTAGCCATCTTTTGCCGGTGATTGATAGCGATAAAATCATTGAAGATTATCTAAGCGAGGCATTGCAACAAAACCCCCAGCAACGCTTTGAAATTTATACCTTTATCAGCACTGCCGTGTTTTCGCTCAAAGAATTTCCCCGTACCCAAGTATTTATGGTGTATACCCAAGCGCTGTGGGATAAATTCCCTGATGCTTATCAGTTTCTTGCCAGTCGTGGTTTTACCCTCATTAATTTAGATGACGCAGATAATCTAAATGGGTTCAAAGGGTAGTCATATGAAAAAACACGCCTTACTTATCCAAGCCCACCAAGATATCAGTTATTTTATTAAGCTGGCGAAAATTCAGCCGAACGTCAATTTTTATGTGCATATGGATGCAAAATCCGATTATTTTCCTGACGCCGAGACTGCACAGCTAGCCAATGTATTTTTGCTCAAAGATAGAATAACGGTGCGTTGGGGTGGGTTTAGCCAAATTGAAGCAACATTAAAATTGTTTGAAACGGCGTTTGCCAATGAGGACAATGCTTATTTTCATCTGTTAAGCGGTGAAGATGTGGTGTTACAACCATTTGAAGTGATAGAAGAACAGTGGCAACAGCGGTTTGATTTTCAGGCGATGATGACCTGCGAGAGGGCACCACAGTATGCCTATCGCTTTATTATGGACAGTCCCCATGCCGACAGCGACTGGCAACGGCAATTGACGGGCAAAATCATCACCAAACTGCAACAAGGCTTGGCAAAAGTAAAACCCTATCACTCACCCATTTATTTTGGCTCACAATGGTTTTCAGTGACGCGTGAAGACTGGGAAAAAATTGTGCCTTTTACCGATGAGTACAGTGATTTTTTCCGTCACAAACTGGTGCCCGATGAGCATTTTTTTCAAACCTTGATTTGTGAAAAGCTGACTCAACAAAACCAAAGTGAGCAAGAGCACAGCCAACAACAACAAAGTCAACAACAAAGTCAAAAAAAATCCGCTAATCAGCTGCGCCTTAGTCACAACAACAAACGGCTCATCGTGTTTGATAAAGCCATCAACAATGGTAATAGCCCGATTTATTTGGATTTATTAAAGCTTGAGCGGGCGAAATTTGATGGCTATTGGTTTGCGCGTAAAGTAAAAAAGGATGTGGCATTGACTTGGCTGGGTGAATTAACATGAAATTTTCTGTATTGATGTCGCTGTATGACAAAGAAAACCCCGAATTTCTAGCCGAATGTTTAGCCAGCTTGGTCAATCAAACACGCCAAGCCGATGAGATTGTGTTGGTGTTTGATGGTCCAATCAATTTGGCATTACAAAAAGTGGTACAAGAGTTTAAGCCGCAACTGCCGTTAACGATTATCGCTTTAGCAAAAAACGTCGGGCTTGGACAGGCTTTGAATGAAGGTCTAAACGCTTGCCAACATGACTGGGTCATTCGTATGGATACTGATGATATCTGTGTGCCTACCCGCTTTGTGCAGCAAATCAACTTTATCCAAAGCCATCCCAACATTGACGTGTTGGGCGGGCAAATCATTGAATTTGAAAAGCAGCTGTCACAGGGGAAAAAATCTCGCACGGTGCCAACCTCACATGAGGCGATTTTTGCCTCCGCCAAGTCGCGCAATCCCATCAACCACATGACGGTTGCCTTCAAAAAATCAGCGGTACAAGCGGTCGGTAGCTATCGCCATGCGCCGCTGTTTGAAGATTATGATTTGTGGGTACGATTATTGGTCGCTGGCTATCAGTTTGCCAATTTGCCAGAGGTGCTGGTGTATGCACGAGCAGGGGATGCGATGTATGAACGGCGCGGGGGCTTGGCGTATGCCCGATACGAGTGGGCAATTCAGCAAAGCTTTTATCAACAAGGGTTTTTGCATATGGCGCAATTGCTTAAAAACCTCGCCATTCGCTTACCTGTGCGATTATTGCCAAATAGTTTACGCAGTTTGGTTTATCAAAAGCTGTTAAGAAAATAACTTAGCGCCGAATGACCTTGCGATTGGGACTTAAGTTTTTTACCATCTTTTCAGACAATGGCAAAACTTCTCCACACATCAGTCCCGCCAACAGCTCACTACAAATCGGCGCATAAGCATAGCCTTTTGACCCCAATGCCGAAAAGCTCCATACGCGGCTGTTGCTTTCATAACCCGCTTGCCACACCTGCCCAACTAGGGGTAGATAATCCACAGTTTGGCTGCGGATACTGGCGCGACCCTGCCAATGGGGTATGTTTTTTTCGACGGTAAATATATCGCTGTTGTTGACCAAATCGGGCACCGCACCCGCCAAATCTGCCACATTCATCTTATGGTCAGCTACTGCTGGCGTGGTATCCAAGGTATCCCTGACAAAACTTGCCCCAAGCATGACATGGCGTTTACTGTTTTCGTTAAAACTGGCGTAATAACTGCCATACTTTAGCGGCAGTTTTGGCAACTGTGCTTTATCATGCTCATCGACAGCAAACCACGTCACTTGCCCACGGCTGTGATTAAAGCGTTTGATGGTGGGTAAAAAATCGCAGGTGTCTAAAGCCATGCACAAAATCACATGGTCAAAAAACTGCTGACGCTCAGTGAATGTTAATAGCACTTGGTCGCTATTTTGCTGAAAATAGGCTTGCTGAAAATAGGTTAATTCCTCGGTTTGAAAGCTAATATTGGGGTGGCATAAAACAGCGTTGGCAAAGTTTGTGGTACTGATTAACCCGGCATTGGGCAAAAATATTGCTTGCCCAACCTCATAACCGACCTTTGCTTTGGCTTGTGCAGCGGTCAATAAACGGGCAAATTGGGGTGGGAAATCTTTGACTTCATCGAGTTGTAAGCGATTGTGTGAGAGTAAATCCAAACAGCCGGTGGTTTGTAGGATGTCAATACCGGTTTGTGCGGTCAAATAAGGGTAAAATCGACAGCTTGCCAAGTATCCAATCGCATGTAGATTGGTTTCAAGGCGTTTTAGGCTAGTAAGTTTTGGTGCAAGAAAACCGCGGATGTTGCCCGATGCGCCTGCCAACGGCTCATCTTTATCAAAAATGGTGACCTTGTGTCCACGGGCGGCTAAGGCATACGCACTGCTTAAACCCGCCACCCCAGCCCCAATCACCGCGACAGACAGCGGTTTTGTAATAGCAGAAAAATTAGGTAGTTCAAAGCCTTTAACGTTATTGGCTTTTCGACGTTGACGACGTCGGTATTCAAAAGATGCAGTAAAGGGTAGGGTGACAAAAAATGGTTTAATTTTTTTGTTATAGCGAAAATAAATCTCGCAAAAATTGGCGGATGTTAACTTAGGTTGAAAGCTTGCGGTGAGCATCTCTCGCTTTTTGCCAAAGCCTTTACGTTTGGCTAAGGTAAAACCGTGATGTTTTAGCCCCTGTTTGACTGCGCTTGCCACGCTAAATGTCGCCAAAGTCGTGTGAGGTTTGGATAATCTTGCAATTTGAGCCAATAAACTCTCTGACCAAAGTTCCTGGTTACAGCTCGGCGCAAACCCATCAAGCAGCCACGCATCGACTTTGCCTTGCCCAGTCACTTGCGACAAACTGTCCGTCGCATCGCCAAGCCATAAATCAATCGTCAATCGTTCATCAAACCAGTTCAAACGATGGCAGCCAGCCAATGGCGGTGGATAGTTGTCAATGAGCTGTTGTGATAACCCAGCAAGCTCTGTCCACACGCTTAAAGCTTGTTCAAGGTCAGTTTTGCGTAGGGGAAATTTTTCAGTGGTAATAATATGTAAATGGCTGTGATTGTCAGGTCTGATTTGTTGCCATAGTTGCCAAATAGCCAAGATATTAAGCCCTGTGCCAAAACCAATTTCACCGATGAAAAATCGTTCAAAGTTCTTCAAATTAGCGAGGCGAGTGGCTAAGTTGTTGCCATCAATAAAAACATGGCGAGATTCTGCCAAGCCGTCTGTTTTGGAAAAATAAACATCACCAAAGTCGCTAGAGCGGGGGACAGTGACGCCGTTATCGTCTAGTTGCCAGTGCAGTTTGGCGGTTTGAATGGTTGATGCTGGGGTATTGTTTTTGCTTGAGCTTGAGACAGGAGGTTGGCTAGATTGTGACATCAGTGACCCATAATAAATAACTAAAAGTTAGTGCTAAGTAAAATATTACTAATACAAGGCTTGAAAACAGCGATTAGGGGGTATAGCATAACTGATTTTTTATCGTTGCAACATGGCATGCAGCTTTTTTTGGGTGTGGTAACAACATGAATCAATCAACTAACGGGCGTTATAACCTAATCACCGCATTGGCAATGATTGTGGGGATTGTGATTGGCTCAGGGATATTTTTTAAGGCAGACAATGTTTTAAAGTATACCGACGGCAATGTGGCGTTGGGCGTGGTGGTTTTTGTATTGGCGGCGGTGGCGATTATTTTCGGTTCGCTATCGATTGCTGAGCTGGCAAAACGTACCGATGCGCACGGCGGCTTGATTGGCTATGCCGATGAATTTGTCAGTCCACATTTTTCTACGATGATTGGCTGGTTTCAATTGTTTTTGTATTACCCGACGCTTGGCGTGGTGGTGACGTGGGTAGTGGGTATTTACACCGCCCTGTTATTTGGGGTAAAAGAGGCATCGCTTGAATTACAAATGGGCATTGGGCTTACGTGGTTTGTCATTTGTTATCTGTTTAATGTGATGGCGGCGGTTTTTGCAGGGCGTTTTCAAGTCTTTGCTACTGTCGTTAAATTAATTCCGTTATTTGTACTAGGGGCGATGGCGTTTGTATATGGCGACCCTATGACTGCGTTAACCCATCCAAGTGAATCCGCGCGTCAAGCGACCCAGTCTTTGGCATGGCTCGGCGCCATCGGTCCGATTGCGTTTTCGTTTGATGGCTGGGTGGTCTCTACCAGTATTTCAGGGGAAATCAAACAGGCCAAACGTAATTTACCGATTGCCTTAGTTGTCGCGCCTATGTTGATTTTATTGGGCTATTTGCTGTATTTTGTTGGACTCACCTCGTATCTAGGCGCTGCACAAGTGATGGCATTGGGTGATGAAAGCGTGTATGTGGTGGCAACCCAGTTATTTGGCGAAACCGCTGCCAAAGCCTTTTTGGTATTTGTGGTGATTTCGGTGATGGGTACGGTGAATGGCTTGGTATTAGGGCTGATTCGTCTGCCGCATTCTTTAGCGCTCAAATCATTGATTCCGTTTAGCGCGCAATTGCGTCACGTCTCGCCCAACTATCAGCTATCGGTTGGTTCAGCGCTGCTAGGTTTTGCCTTATCGATGTTTTGGGCGGCTGTGCATTATGCGGTAATGAAAAGTCAGCTGCTTGGCGATATGGATATTTCAGAAATCGCGATTGTGGTGAGTTACTTACTGTATTTGGTATTTTACTTTGCGGTGTTTCGATTATGGCAACAAGGTCATATCAAAAGTATGTTATTGGGTGTGATATCGCCGATTTTGGCGGCATTGGGCTCATTGATGGTAGTGTTCGGCGGTATGCAAAATCCGCTGTTTTTACCTGTCTGCTTACCGATTTGTGCGCTTGTGCTGCTGCTTGCCTACTTTTACAGTCGCTATCTACACAGTCGATAAGTACCTTATGTCAAGTGCCTTATATCAAGTGCCTTATATCAAGGGCATTGCGTCAATTTTTTGGATAACGCTAAAAACTGCGCCACGCCTTGTCCGACGGCGCGTCCTGTGGCAAAACAAGCCGTTAGTAGATAGCCACCCGTTGGCGCATCCCAATCAAGCATCTCGCCACAGCAAAACACATAAGGATTGGATTTTAGCGCAAAATCCTCGGTTAATGCTGTACGTTTTACTCCGCCGCCACAGCTAATCGCTTCTTCAATCGGTCGAAAGTTATCGAATTCGACCGTTAACTGTTTGATTGCCTTTGTCATTTTATCGGCATCATGCCAGTGCGTTTTTGCGACGATTTCTCTGAGTAAGGCGATTTTGACCGGATCAAGTCCTGCCTTTCGCCAAAGGTTAGCTAGCGATTGTTTTTTGGGATTTTTTAAATTACTCAATAATTTTTCGTCAGACACATCAGGTAGCAAATCAAGTTGTAGTGATACCTTGCCCGTTTGATTTAATTGCTCACGCATGGCACGATTGAGCCGATATATCAGCCCGCTTTCCATGCCATAATGGGTGAAGATAATGTCGCCAAAACCCTGCTCAATTTTGCCATTGGGCAATGTCACCTGAGCTTTCACCCGTTTTAACGCTTTGCCAAAATCGCGGTGCAAATGCGCCGACCAAGGATGTGATAGTGGGCGACAGATACCGACATTGCTGGCATAAAACGGCGTCAATTCTGTATCGCTGAGCCATGCCTGCCATTTGCCATCACTACCGAGCCGCGACCATGACATCGCGCCCGTTGCCAACACAATCGCATCAAAGCTTTGGGTAAAAGTCAGGTTACCGCTTTCACGCGCTACCGAAAAAGTCGCTTGCTTGCCCTCAATGTTGTCACAGCTATGCCGATAAAAAAACGTTACGCCGTCCTGCTGCAGCGCTTGCAACCACGCCCGCAGCAGGGGTGAGGCTTTCATCATGGTAGGAAAGATGCGACCTGTCGAGCCAACAAAAGATTCAATCCCTAAGCGGTTCATAAAATTACGGATATGCATCGCATTAAAATCTTGAATATGCGGTGTTAGCCAATCGTCGGGCTGATAGCGCGTGACAAAGGTATCAACGGGCTCAGCGTGCGAGATATTGAGTCCAGATTTACCGGCCATCAATAGTTTGCGGGCAGGGGATGGTTTTTGTTCAAATACTTGGATTGTAACATCAAACTGGCGCAGATAATCTGCCGCCATCAGGCCAGCAGGACCTGCGCCGATGATGGCGACGATGGGCTTTTTTGGCAAGTCGGCTTGGTTATTTGGCATGATGGCAAATCAATGTTAGGCTTATATTATAATTATAATAGTAGGCTTATAAAGTCGATTACCAACGACCTTTACGCCCTGCAACCAGCCAGCCCAGTGCGATGCCCAGTATTCCACTCAATAATGCAGTGACCGCACCATAGATAAAAATCTGTCCACTGCGCTCATTGACAAGCACTTTGACCTGCGTATTTAAACTATCAACTTGGTTTTGTAATTCAGCATTTTTTGCCAATAGTTGTTGGTTGGCTTTGGACAACTGGCTGTCAGTGGGCTGGTTGAGCTGGGCAAGGGTAGGTTGTTTGGGATTTTGCATCGGTGAGGTGCTACTGGCAACGCTTGAGGCAATTTCTGGCTGTTTGGCGAGCGGTTGTCCTGTTTTTGGGTCAGTGACGACAACTTGCGGTGCTGCATAGGTCAGGCTTGTCACCTGTAATACCGTCAATAACACTGCGCCGCTTGCCAAAGAGCCCACCAATTTTTTCATGCTTGTCACCTATCACCACCCAGACTTTGCCAATTATGTACTGCAAACAACTGTTAAACCCAACATTAACTCGCTGATTTAGGAAAAACTTGGATAAAAGGTTTGATATCCACATGACTATACACACCATTTAATAAGTAAGGTTCTTCACTTGCCCAAGCTTGCACGGCTTCATCGGTGTCAAAATCCACGACCAATACACTGCCACTCATCTCAGGCTCTCCATGCGCAATTGGCGTAGGGCCTGCGATGATTAGACGGCGCTGTTCATCTAACTGCGTAAGACGCTCAAGATGAGCAGGGCGAAACTGTTTGCGTAGCTCAAGGCTATCAGGGACGTCATGACCGATAATAATATAAAGTGCCATCCATATTCTCCTTTAGTTTTTTCCTTTATCATTGATTTGTTGCTGTATATCTGGATTTAGATGGTTTTTTAAGAACACAAATTGCCCGATTAAAAACACGAGCATCACCGGTATCCATCCCCAGCTTTTAAAATTAATCCAGGTGTCGTTGTTGGTAAAAAATGCAAAATAATATTGCAAACCTGCCATCAGCAAGAAATACCCTGCCCAAGCGAGGGTGAGTTTATTCCAGCCCGATTGCGTCAATCGAAACACATTTTTCATTGCCAGTTCTAATAGCGGTTTACCTATCGCGACACTGATAATGAGGGCAACCGCAAACACGCTATTGATGACAGTTGATTTCCATTTTAAAAATGCTTCGTCATGGAAAATTAAGCTTAACCCACAAAATCCCACCGTTAAAATCAGCGTCACCCACTGCTGTTTGTTGAGCTTGCCTTTTTGCCTGGCAAAATGCACGACATATACAACCAGTGTCGTAATCAATAACGCCGCCGCACCTGCCAATACCCCTTGCTGTTTGGAAAAGTAAAAAAATGCCAGTAAAGGTAGCAAATCCAATAAACCGCTCATAGTCATCTCTAACAAAAATCGCTTGTAAAAATCTTAGCCGCTAGTTTACACGGATATGCTAAAATCGAAAAGTAACTTTGCGATTTTCCTTGCTTCATCCACCACGTGCACTTGTGAGCGAGCCAGCGCAGAGTTAACCCCTCTTTGTCTTAACCCCTTATTGTCCTATTGTTGGCAACCAGCTTTTGTAATTAAGGCGTATTTGTGAATTCTTTAAACCTCGATATTTTGTCTAGCAGTCCTATTTATACCCAACTTCCGATTGATATGCACTGCCACAGTACCCGCTCAGATGGTACTTTTAGCCCAAGCGAAGTGGTGCAAAAAGCGCATGAAAAAGGGGTGAAAGTATTATCCTTAAGCGACCATGATACGGTACTTGGTATCCTTGAGGCGCGCCAAACCGCTGATAGTCTTGGTATGACGCTGATTCACGGTGTTGAAATCAGCTGTCGTCATCGTGTCATGGGCGGCTACTCCAAAAAACCTGCCCAAAATGAAAAAGTGATTCATGTATTGGGGTACGGCTTTAGTGATATCGAAACAATGCATAGTAAATTGGCTGCCATCCAAGCCAATCGAGAAACGCGTGGCTATGCGATGTGCGAGCGTGTGGCAAGTACCTTTAAACGCCCGATGGATGAGATTTGGCAGGCGGTGTTAGTGCAAGCCAAAGGTAATCCGCAAGCGGTCGGTCGTACCCATATCGCTAAAGTGATGGCGGATCAAGGCTTGGTGAGTGATGTGCAAAAAGCCTTTACCGGCTATTTGGCTGACCATAAACCTTGCTATGTGGCACTCGATGGCTTATCGCTTAAAGATTGCATCAATTTGATTCATGAGTGTGGTGGCAAAGCGTCTTTGGCTCATGCGACCCGTTATAATTTAACCGCCAACAAAGTGCGTAAACTGATTGCGGATTTTGCCAGTAGCGGTGGCGATGCGGTGGAATTGCCTGCCAGTAATGAACCAACTTCCACACGCCACATGGTGGATAGAGTGATTAAAGAGCATGAGTTAAAGGTGTCTATCGGTAGTGATTTTCATGGCACGACCATGCCGTGGCGGGTGCTTGGCGGCGTGCCAAAACTCCATGAAGGGCAAGTGGGGATTTGGGAAAGTTGCTAAAAATTTACCCTCAGTTACCATTTTTTTAACCCACGAGCAGGCTTTTTTGGCATTTTTACTGATGAGCATATTTATGAAAGGCACAAGGACGCCAAGTGCCTACTATTAGTTAGTTTGTCACTTTGGTTGTTTATCAAACGCGGTCAGTGGCTTAAACTCAATCGACTTCGCCATCGGCAATTCCTCAATAGCACGCAGTCGCCAGCTATTGGCTGGGTCATGCACCACAATATAGTATTTGCCTTTAGACGGGTCTAGCTGTACATTGCCCGCATAACTGCCATCACTTAAGCGTTTGACGATAATGTCACGGTCTTTTTGCTTTTGGGTAGCATGGGAGATCTCCACTGCCAATTGCTCAGGTGCCTTAAACTTGTCACTGACGGGCGCCTCAAGTTTAAAATTCACTGCTTGATGGCTAATCATCATTTGACCGGTTAGCCCCAAATCATGCGCCAGTTTATCTTTGGACACATCCGCATATAAGGTCTTACCATCCATGTACCAGTCATCACGCACAGTAGAGTCTTGGATTCTCACCGAGTAAAACACGAACCAGATACAGGCGACTACCACAAATAGCGGCAGACCAATAACAAAAATCCAAACCATATAATTTTTATACCAAAGTTTGGATATCGACTGATTAGAAGTTGATGAAGCAGGAGAATTTGTCGGTGTTGCCATAGACCACTCAGCAGATAACAATCAAAAAGCTAGTATAGCAGAAAAACCCGTACCCAATAACGTGCGCCAATAATTCGGCACAAAAAAAGCCAATTATCAAAATCAGCTTTTTTAGGCAATCAAACTTATTTATCGGTGGTAAACACGTTATCTTTTACCGCTTTATATTTACCGCCATCATCCACGCTCACCACTTGCATTTGGATAGGGATATTGCTTTGGGTAATCACTTTTGGATCGCCTAGCACACTGACAGGGAAGTCATAACTTTCGCCTGCTTCTAATGGAATGGTTTTAAAGCGGCTATCAAGTTTTAAGCCGGGTTGTGGTGTCAAGGTCACCGCATAATCATGGTCTTGCTGGGTTTTGTTGGTGATTTTGATGATATAGTTATTTTCTACCAAACCTTGCGCATTGATTGACGACAACTGATTACGGTCACGGCGAATATCAATCTGTAGCGGTACACGGCTGGTTAAAAAATAAACCCCCGTCCCAATCAACAACGTAATCACCGCCAAATAAGCAAAAAACCGGGGACGCAAAATTTTACTTGGCTCATTCTCTACCAATTGGCGTTCAGTACTATACCGAATCAAACCGCGTGGTTTATTGACTTTATCCATGATGTCATTACACGCATCGATACAGGCCGCGCACTGGATACATTCAACTTGCAAACCATCACGAATATCGATACCCGTCGGACACACTTGCACACACATCAGACAGTTGATACAGTCACCTAAGTTCTCATCCTCACCGCCTCTTTTACGCGCGCCACGTGGCTCACCACGTTTATAGTCGTAAGTTACAATTAACGTATCTTTATCGAACATCACGCTTTGGAAGCGACCATAGGGGCAAATATGGGTACAAAAATGCTCACGCATATAGCCTGCATTGGCAAACGTCGCAAAGGTAAAAATAAGTACCGAAACCCAAGTTAGTGGCGTCCAATCTGGCACAGGAATAACGCCAAACCATTGCCAACTATGATAAAGATAATCAGTCCCAACGGCATAACTACTAAACGTCAATGCAGTCACCAACGCCATGATAAACCAAATCAGATACACCAAGCCGCGTTTCATGATTTTTTCGCCATTCCAAGGCGCTTTATCTAACTTAAACTGCTTATTACGATCACCTATGATAAGCTTCTCAGTATATTGGTACATATGCGTCCAAATCGTCTGTGGACATGCATAACCACACCACACACGACCGGCATAAACGGTTACCATAAACAATAAAAAGGCCGCAACCATAAAGAAAAACGCAAAAATAAAAACGTCTTGGGGTAAAAAAGTTAGCCCAAATAGCACAATCTTAGAACCCGAGAAATCGAACCATATTGCTTGGTGTCCGCCATAGCGAATCCATGGCAACACCAAAAACAACAACAATAAAAAATACATACTGACAACACGGATGTTTTGATAAAAACCCGTCACAAAACGGGGGTGTACGCGTTTTTTAGTGGCATCTACTTGGTGGACAGGGAGTCTAAAATCATTACCAGCAGGGGAAGGAGGTTGTACAGACATTGTTTGCCCTCACATATTTTCTGACATGAATATAAAAAAATGAAAGACGACAACCGCAAAACCACCGAACATCGCCTAACGAAAAATTGCTTAAACAATATATTCAATTATATATCAAATGGCAGTAAATACCCACAAAATAAAGGGAGCTATCAACAACTGCAAAATAAATCAAAAAACTTTTGACAACGGTATTGACAGGTAAAAAGAAAAGCGTA